>CAZZDI010000001.1:0-18738 GCA_964653155.1 uncultured Flavobacteriaceae bacterium
TCGAGCGGAGTCGAGATGCTCAGCACAGGCGTTCAGAATGAACAAACAATTACATAATGACAAACTATTTAGATTTAGCTATATCAACACAAAAGATCAATAAATGCAAGCTCTGTAAGCCCTAAATAATTTTGTTGAAGATACTATGTTCAACTTGCCGTACACAAAGCCAACGTTAAAATGCTTTTGATGTTGTTGCGGGGGATCTTTAAGAATTTGTTTGCAAAAAAAAGAATCAGTGGCACTGTACGTCGCTGGAAACCAAATTGTAAACAGGGGAAGGAGAAAGGTACGGAATACCAAGCCCCATGCCCCGAATTATAAATAAAATACCAATAATGGCCACAAAAACCGGAATGGCTTTTTGTATGCGTTGTCTGGCCGAACCCTTTAAAAATTGGCTGAAATACACTGCAGTGGTCATTAATGGCACAGTACCCAAACCAAAAGTAGCCATGTACAAGCTGCCATTAATGGCATTTCCGCCGGCAATAGCGGCAAAAACAGCCATATAAACTAGCCCGCAGGGTAAAAAGCCATTTAAAAAGCCTATGGTTAAAAAAGTGTCGGGCGTTTTTTTCTTTAAGGCTTGGCCTAGTGCCGTTTTTACTTTAGAAATTAAACGATAAACAGGTTTTGCGAAATTATATTTATTGAATGTTTTCTGCGGAATTAAAACTGACAAAACCATCAAAATGCCAACAAGAATGGAAAGCTGTTGTTGGAAACCGAACAAGTAAAGGCTTTTGCCAATAAGCCCGAAAACGAGGCCGATTAAACTGTAAGCCAGCAACCGCCCCAAATGATAAATGCCAATTTGCGATATTTTTTTTAAACTGCTGGTTCTGTCAACCGGAAGCATAAAGGCAATGGGGCCGCACATGCCCACGCAGTGCAAGCTGCCCAAAAAGCCCAAAACAAATGCCGAAACGAGCATATCAATAATTTATTGTTTCTTTGTACATATACATGGTGCCGTTGTATTGCCAATCTACTTTAATGTTCCAACGGCCATCTACCAAACGTTCGTCAGGTATGAGCAAATAAGGTTTGGACAATGAAATAGCAGCATCAAAGTCCAATTGTTTGTTAGATGGCCTATATAGGAACACTTTTCCGGTAATTTTTTTGAAATCAACATTACTCGGAAAATGGATAACCAATCCCTCGGTTACACGTTCGTACGTTATATTTTCGTTTAATGTTTTGGCATTGTTAAGTTTGTCAATATCTTTTTGGTAGTTCAGTTCTGCGGCGTAATAATCTTCGGTAACCAAATCGTGGTCGTATTTGCTGTTAACGCTCATGGTAACAATAAAATACATAATAAAGCTAATAAAGCCAATAAGTGCCAATACTATTCCGGTTCCCCAATTTATTTTCATAATTTTAGTTTTTTGTCATCCCTGAACTTGTTTCAGAAAATCTCTATTGTTGTTTCTTTTGGCATTCCCTGTCGGGTCGGGCTTTCACGGCTCGCTGCCTCCTGTCGTCGGCGAGCTCAAACAAACCGTTCAATCCCTAATGCATCTGGCCCATGTTTTGGTATCGCCTCAAAATTATGGTATTACCTAAAACTTCTTGGCCCCAAAAAGTTGGCGGTTGTTGTTTCAATAAGCGTATCGTCTTGGTACACCCCAATTCTAATTTTATTTCTATCGCCCGAAAGCGCTGCATTGTTAATTTCAATAAATAATGTGCCTTCGGCAATACCTTGCTCGGGCACCGTAAAACTTTGGTGGGTCGATACCAACTTAAGCGTTCCTTTGTGCGACAACAGTTTAAGGCTTACATTGTCAATATGCTTTGTGGTTTTGTTTATTAATTTATAGGTAAATACATTACTGATAATATTGTTGTCCTTGTGTTCGTATAACTGCCCTGGCAGCCTTAAAACACTGGCTTCAACATCGTTCCTTAAAAATAACATGCCGGTTAGCATCCCCGTTAAAATCACCAAAATGGCAATATAGCCCTTCATTCGGGCGGTTAATTTAAAAGGTGTTTTGTTTTCAATATTCTCTTCGCTGGCATACCTGATCAATCCCTTTGGCAGGTTGATGCTTTCCATAATGTGGTCGCACTCGTCGATGCAAGCCGTGCAGTTAACGCACTCCAACTGTGTGCCGTTTCTAATGTCGATACCCGTTGGGCAAACATTTACGCACTGAAAGCAGTCAATACAATCGCCGTAGCCCAAGGCATTACGGTCCTCATTTTTTCTGAATTTTTTCCTGCCGTTTTCGGCCTCGCCTCTTTTATGGTCGTAAGCCACTACAATCGACTTGTTGTCCAAAAGTACACCTTGCAATCGGCCATAGGGGCAAGCAATTATGCAAACCTGTTCCCTAAACCAAGCAAAAACAAAATAGAAAACAGCGGTAAAGATCAGTAACGGAAACAGTGTGCCCAAGTGCTCGAAGGGCCCATCGGTAATGTACTGGATTAGTTTATCGCTTCCTATAAGGTAGGCCAGAAATATGTTGGCTATTAAAAACGAAATTACCAAAAAGATAAACCATTTTAAAAGGCGCTTTCGTATTTTTTCGGCATCCCATTTTTGCTTGTCGAGCTTTCGTTGCTTGTTGCGGTCGCCATCAATCCAATATTCAATGCGCCTAAAAACCATTTCCATAAAGATGGTCTGTGGGCAAATCCATCCGCAAAAAATACGACCAAAACCCACGGTAAACAGTGTAATGAATACCACACCGATTAACATGGAAATAACAAACAAATGAAAATCTTGTGGCCAAAATGGAAACCCGAAAATATTAAAGCGGCGCTCCATAATGTTGAACATTAAAAACTGGTTGCCGTTTATTTTTATAAACGGCGAAACGAAGAGGAACGCCAATAGAAAATAACTGACCCATTTTCTATAGTCGTAAAATTTGCCGCTAGGCTTTTTAGGGTACACCCAGGCGCGTTTTCCTTCTTCGGTAACTGTGCCTATGGAGTCTCTAAATATTTCGTTTTCTGGGGTTTCCAACGTTTTTTTGTTATTAAGGTTTAATTTAACTTAAAGGGCCATATATCAATCTTCTTGTTTGTTGGCTGTTTTTTAACAAACGGTTTGGCCGTTGCTTAAATGGCTACTGGTTTGCGCCTTAATTTTCTTCAGGAGTCCAAATATCTCCTTCGGGTTCTTTGGGTTCAGCAGGTGTTGTGCCTTGAAATTGCAAAACGTAACTGGCTACTTGGGCCATTTCGTACGGTTTTAGGTTTTGTTTCCAGGCAATCATGCCTTTTCCGGAACGGCCACCTTCAGAAATGGTTTTAAATACATTTTTTATGCCGCCACCTAAAATCCAATGTTCGTCGGTTAGGTTTGGCCCAATACCGCCGCCGCCGTCAGCTTTGTGGCAGGCTACGCAATTGATATCGAAAATGGATTGCCCGGCTTTTAAATCGGCGGCATCAGTTAATACTTCCACCGTGTTGATGTCCACTAGGTCTTTTGCGGTTTTTTTGTATTCTTCAATAGCAATCCTGGCTTCGGCCAATTCGGTTTCTAATTCGTCAATTTGCGTATCGCCGTTAAATACATGGTATTTTAAAAGGTAGCCCGCAGCAAAAATGATTGAGATATAAAACCCGTAAAGCCACCATGGCGGAAGGTTGTTGTCTAATTCCTTAATGCCGTCGTAACTGTGGTCTAAAATAATCTCACCTTCTGCCTCCATGGGTTTTTGGCCCAAAAGTTTGATGTAGGTTTCTTTTAACCAGGTGAACTTAAATGCATTTTCTTTTTCGGCCAAAAAGCGCGCTTTGGCCTCTTCGTCCAGTTTTTGGAGCATGATGTTTTCCAAAGCACCAATAATGGACTCAATGGCTATTAATATAAGAAGGACCAAGAATAAGAACATCAGAACGACGGGGTACTCGATAAATGCAGGCTTGTCTCCAGAATCTATAAAATACTCTACGGCGCCGAATATGATGAAAAATGCTACGGGAATCCTTACCCAAGATGGAATGTGTCGTATCATAATGTATCGTCGTTTTGGTTGTCTAACGGAATATGGCTAACAGTATTTATGTAATCTTTTTTGGCGGTGAGCACCCACCAAAAAAGTACAACAAAAAAGGTGAAAAAAATAAGTAGGGAAATGATGGGATATATTTCTATATCGGTTATGCTTTCCATGTGGTTTTTTACAAATTTCAACATGATTTTGGTCTTTGTTTGATGGTTAATTTTGTACTGTTTCTACATGAATATCGGTACCCAATCGCTGCAAATAGGCTATCATGGCTACGATCTCCCTGTTTTTCATTTCAACAAAATCCTCTCCGTTTTCAGCTGCGTATTTTTTATCGGCTTCGTAAGCTTTTGCAAAGTCTGGGTCGGTATAAAGGTTTTCTTCAATCTGTGCGCCTTGTGCAGCCATATGTTCCTGAGCTTGTGCAATATCTTCTTCAGAATACGGCACGCCCAAAGCGACCATGGCCTTCATTTTTGTTTCGGTGTTAGACTTATCCAGTTCATTGGTGATTAGCCATTGGTAACGTGGCATTATCGAACCAGAAGAGGTGCTTTGTGGATCGTACATGTGGTTGAAGTGCCAGTTGTCGGAATATTTTCCGCCAATGCGGTGCAAATCGGGGCCGGTACGTTTACTGCCCCAAAGAAAAGGATGGTCGTAAACAAACTCGCCAGCTTTAGAGTATTCGCCATAGCGCTCTACCTCGCTTCTAAACGGGCGAACCATCTGTGAATGGCAGCCTACACAACCCTCACGAATATATATGTCGCGGCCTTCCAACTCTAAAGGTGTATAAGGTTTTACGCTGGAAATGGTAGGAACGTTCGATTTTACCATTAATGTTGGAACAATCTGTACAATACCTCCAATTAAAATGGCAATGGTAGCCCCAATGGTTAATTGTATGGGTTTACGCTCCAACCAAGTGTGCCAACCCTCGTTTGCTGTTCTGTTTTTGCTAACGCGTTCTAAAGCAGGGGCTTCGGCTAGTTCGTCTTCAACCGGTGCCCCATGTTTAATGGTAACAATAACGTTGTAAATCATAATCAACATACCTGTAATGAAAAGCGTTCCTCCAATGGCGCGCATCCAATACATGGGCATGATTTCGGTTACGGTTTCTAAAAAGTTTCCGTAGGTAAGGGTGCCGTCTGGGTTAAATTGTTTCCACATGCTGGCCTGAGTAAATCCGGCTACATAAAGCGGCAAGGCGTACATAATGATACCAAGAGTGCCAATCCAGAAGTGCAGGTTGGCTAGGCCTAAAGAGTATAGCTTGGTTTTAAACAAGCGAGGTACAAGATAATAAATCATACCAAAGGTTAAAAACCCGTTCCAGGCCAAGGCGCCTACGTGTACGTGGGCAATAATCCAATCGGTAAAGTGGGCAATGGCGTTTACGTTTTTAAGCGATAATGTTGGCCCCTCAAAAGTAGCCATACCGTAACCTGTAATGGCTACTACCATAAATTTTAAAACCGGGTCGGTACGTACTTTATCCCATGCGCCACGTAGGGTCAACAATCCGTTTATCATACCGCCCCAAGATGGCATTAATAACATTACAGAAAACGCTACACCTAAATTCTGTGCCCATTCGGGTAGTGAGGTGTACAATAAGTGGTGTGGCCCGGCCCATATGTAAATAAATATTAAGGACCAAAAGTGTACGATGGATAGTCGGTATGAATATACCGGACGGTTTGCAGCTTTAGGTACAAAGTAGTACATAAGCCCCAAAAACGGTGTAGTTAAAAAGAATGCTACGGCATTATGCCCGTACCACCATTGTACCAATGCATCTTGAACACCGGCATAAACCGAGTAACTTTTTAAGCCACTAACGGGCAGTTCTAAGCTATTAAAAATATGCAGCACGGCCACTGTAACGAACGTGGCAATATAAAACCAAATGGCCACGTACATGTGGCGCTGCCTTCTTTTTAAGATGGTGGCTATTAAGTTCCATCCAAAAACGACCCAAACAATGGCAATGGCAATATCAATGGGCCATTCCAGTTCGGCATATTCTTTTGAAGATGTGTAACCTAAAGGTAGCGTTATTGCAGCCGAAACAATAATGAGTTGCCAGCCCCAAAAGTTAATTTTACTCAGTACGTCGCTGTACATTCTGGCTTTTAACAAGCGTTGGGTAGAGTAGTACACCCCTGCAAATATGGCGTTGCCCACAAAAGCAAAAATTACGGCATTGGTATGTAATGGCCGTAAACGCCCAAAGCTGAGCCATGAAATGCCATCGGTTAAATTAGGAAATAAAAACATGAAGGCCAGAAGCAAGCCCACCAGCATACCTACCACGCCCCAAAGCATAGTGGCGTACAGGAAATTTTTAACGATTTTGTTATCGTACTGAAACTGTTCCATTTGTGTGATTTTGGTTATTGTTTTTTTTGGTTTGTATTGTTTTTTTAGAGTTGTTTTTTACCAATTCGTCTTCAAAAAGCATGCGAACAGAAGGGGTGTAGCTATCATCAAACTGTCCTTTTTTTACAGCCAAAATAAAGGCAATAAAGAACCCAATGGCCACAGCAATGCTTATAGCTAATAAAATATATATAACACTCATACCTAATTGAAGTTATGGATCAAAAGTACTTTCATGGTTAGTTTTAAAAAATGACATTTGTCATGTTCTGGTTTTACTTTAGTTTTCTGCCAACAACATTTGTGGCAACGGTAGTGAAAAATACGATGCTAATAGAACTTAAAGGCATTAAAATAGCGGCAACTACCGGAGCCAATTGTCCCGTAACGGCAAAATAAAGCCCGATACAATTATAAACAAAAGAGAGGAAAAAACTCCACTTAATTATTTTTATTGCCGATTTTGAAACTTTTATGTATTTGTGCAATTGATTAAATTTTGAAGCATCCAGAATGGCATCGCAAGCGGGCGAGAATACGTTCACGTTTTCTGAAATGGCGATACCAACGTTACTTTGTGCCAGTGCGCCGGCATCGTTCAATCCGTCGCCAATCATAAGTACTTTGGCACCTTCGGTTTGGTGGTACTTGATATATTCCAGCTTGTCTTTCGGTTTTTGGTCGAAAATCAATTTGGTTTTCGTGGGCAATAGTTTGGTCAGATTTTCTTTTTCACCAGAATTGTCGCCCGAAAGAATAACCAAATCGTACTCTTTTTTTAGTTTATTGAACAATTTTGAAAGCCCTTTTCGGTAAGCGTTGTAAAAAGTGAACTTGCCTTTATAGGTGTTGTTCGTGCTGATGTGCACGCTGGTGTTGAGCGTTGCCGTTTCTGGAGTGTGGCCAACAAAATGTGCCGAACCCACTTTAATTTTTTGGTTTTTGTATTTGGCCTCGATGCCTTTGCCCAAATGTTCGGTATAATCGTCTAGAGTTAAAATGTCATGCTGGTTTAAAATGCTATACAGCGAGCGGCTTAACGGATGGTTAGAGCCTCTTAGGGTACTTTTCAAAAGCGTTTCTTCTTCGTGGTTTAAATGTAAGCCTTCGTAATCGATTCGGGTTTCTTTGTTGGCGGTAATGGTGCCGGTTTTATCGAAAATAATGGTGTTTATTTTTGAAAGTTGCTCGATAACCGAGGCGTTTTTTAGGTAGAATTTCTTTTTGCCCAGAATACGCAGGATGTTTCCCAATGTAAAAGGCGCTGCCAAAGCAATAGCGCATGGGCAAGCAATGATCAATACCGAAGTGAAAACGTTGAGCGCCTTGCTGGCATCGACAACTAACCAAAACACGGTAGCAATCGCCGCGATCGATAGGATGGTGAGCGTAAAATGTTTGCTTATTTTATTGGTAATGTTGGTGAACAAAAGCGTTTTATCTTTTTTAAACACATCGTTGCTCCACAGTTGGGTAAGGTAGCTTTGCTCGACCGATTTTAAAACATCTACCTCAATGCTGCCATCAACTTGTTTTCCGCCGGCAAATAGTTTGTCGCCCGATTGTTTCGATACGGTTTTCGATTCGCCCGTAACAAAACTGTAATCCATCCGTGCTTTCCCTTTTATCAAAATACAATCGGCCGGTATGAGTTCTTCGTTTCTAATTAGCAAACGGTCGCCTTTTTTAATATCGTAAACCTGTACGGATTCCTCTTTTCCGTGGTCTGAAATTTTGGTAATGCCAATGGGGAAGTACGATTTGTAATCGCGCTCAAAAGACAGGAACGAGTAGGTTTTTTGCTGAAAAAATTTACCCAGCAAGAGGAAAAACAGCAAGCCCGTTAAACTGTCGAAAAAGCCCGAGCCCCAATCGAACATGATTTCGGCCGTACTTCTTAAAAATAGCACAATTATGCCCAAAGCTATGGGAACATCGATATTTAAAATACCAGATTTGAGTCCTTTATAGGCCGAAATAAAATAATCTTGCGCCGAATAAAACACTACGGGCAACGAAAAAGCAAACATAAGCCAGCGGAACAGCGGCTTAAATTGCTCTAGCCAAAATTCGCCCACTTCAAAATATTCCGGGAACGATAAAAACATAACGTTCCCAAAAGCAAAACCGGCAATGCCCAATTTGTATATTAATGAGCGGTTTACCTGCTTTTTTCCTACGCTGTAATCGTCTAAGCTTATAAACGGTTCGTAGCCAATACGGCTTAAAAGCATGACCAGATCTTTTAGCGACAAGGTTTCGGATTGGAACGTAACACGAACGGTCTTTTTGCCAAAATTTACCGTTGAAGCGCTAATGGATGGGGTTAACTTGTTAAGGTTTTCCAGAACCCAAATGCACGAACTACAATGAATGTGCGGAATATAAAGCGTGGTAATTTGGGTGCCATCTGCATTGAACTCGAGCAACTGCTCCACGATTTTATCGTTGTCCAAAAAGTTGTACTTCCCCTCCACATCTTTTGGGGTAGCCCCTGGCGCCTGTTGCATATCGTAGTAACAGGTTAGGTCGTTTTCAGAAAAAATCTCGTAAACCGTTTTACAGCCGTTGCAACAAAACGATTTATTGTCGAAAACAATTTCGGAAGAAGCAGAATCCAATCCGCAGTGGAAACATGTGTTATGCTCCATAATATTTGCTCATTTATACCTAGGCGCAAAAGTCTAAAATCAGGTAGTTTTTAAATATGATATTCGTCATGTTTTGTTTATTTTTACAGTTTTTCAAACTTAATAAATATGGAAGTTTTGTATGTGCGGGGTATTAAAAATCGGTTAATTTTAGAGTTTGCATTAATGTGCCAAAATAAAGGTCTAAATAGTCATAAAGGTTTTTTTATTCATGTTTAGAAACGAAAAAAATGTGTTCAATGTGCTTTTCGAAGCAGTGTCAGAAGGCGTTATTGTTATAAATAGCCATCATATAATCGTGGCGACCAACGCATCGGCCGAGCACATGTTTGGTTACGGGAAGGATGAGCTTTTGAACAAAGAGCTAAACGTTTTAATTCCGCAAAAGTACCAAGCTACTCACGGCCAGCATGTAGAGGGTTTTATGAAACAAAAAGAAAGCCGGCGCATGGGGCACGGCCGTGATTTGTACGGAGCCAAAAAAGATGGCAGTACCTTTCCGGTTGAGGCTGGTTTGAATCCGCTGGAAATTAAAGGCAAATCGTATGTTATGGCCTTGGTCATCGATATATCGGTGCGTAAACAGCAAGAACAGCAATTGCAGGAGCTTAATTCAAAACTGGAAAGGAAAGTTGAAGAGCGCACACAAGAGCTCAGCAATACAGTTGACGCTTTAAGAAAGGTAAACAACGAACGCGATACCGAGATCAAAAAACGTATTGAAGCCCAAAACGAAACCAAAAAGGCACTAAAAAAGGAGAAAGAGCTTAACGAGCTTAAAACTAAGTTTTTATCGTTAGTTTCGCACGAGTTTAAAACCCCCTTGAGCGGTATTTTAACTTCGGCAATGCTGTTAGGGAAATACAAGCTAACAGAGCAGCAAGAACGGCGCGATAAGCACATTAAAACCATAACAGACAAAGTACATTACCTAAATAACATATTAAACGATTTCCTTTCCATTGAAAAGCTGGAAACCGGCAAGGTAAATTACAAGTTCGGTAATTTTAAGGTAAGCAAAGTGGTAAACGAAGTAGTGTACAATGCCAATATGCTTTTAAAAGAAGGGCAAACCATTAACTACCCGCAGAATATTGAAGATTATTCGCTTTTTCAAGATGAAAAAATAATCGAGTTGGCACTGTC
This sequence comes from uncultured Flavobacteriaceae bacterium, assembly GCA_964653155.1. Lineage (GTDB taxonomy): Bacteria > Bacteroidota > Bacteroidia > Flavobacteriales > Flavobacteriaceae > Flavisericum. Next base: position 10,172 of record CAZZDI010000001.1, read on the forward strand.
AAACTTGTTACATAATGCCATAAAATATTCTTCTGAAAATACCTTGGTGGATATTGATATAGAGCAAGATGAAAACCAGACCATTTTTAAGATAAAAGATAACGGCATAGGCATTCCGGAAAAAGACCAAAAACAGATTTTTAATCGCTATTTTAGGGCCGAAAACGCATTGCTAACCCAAGGTACGGGCATTGGGCTGAACATAGTGAAAACCCATTTGGAAAATTTGGGCGGAAGCATAGCGTTTAAAAGTGAAGAAAACATAGGGACAGAGTTTAAATTTGTAATCCCCAATAAAGCAAAAGTACAGAACGAGCAATGAAAAAAGTATTATTAATAGAAGACGATGTTATTTTAAGGGAAAACACGGCAGAACTTTTAGAGCTGTCGGGGTATTTGGTAACTACGGCTCCCAACGGAAAAATAGGGGTCGAGCTCTCTAAAACCCTTTTGCCCGATATTGTGGTTTGCGACATCATGATGCCCGAACTTGATGGCTACGGCGTGCTGGAAACCCTATCTGCCCACGAAGACGCCAAACACATTCCGTTTATATTTCTTTCTGCAAAAACAGAACGCAAAGATGTACGCAAGGGCATGGACCTGGGGGCAGACGATTATATAACCAAACCTTTTGATGAAGAAGAATTAACAAGTGCCATTGAAAGCCGCTTGGCCAAAACGGCCATTTTAAGAGACAAAAAAGCAGTACAACAGGCAGATGAAGCGCAACCGGACTCAGAGCTTAGAACGCTGAATGACTTAAAGATTTTTTTCGATGATAACGGTACCGAAGTCGATTACAACAAAGGGCAAACCGTCTATGAAGAAGGCGAGCACTCCAATAGCATATATTTGATATCCAAAGGCTTGATAAAGTGCCATAAACTAGATGAAAACGGAAAAGATCTAACCACGGCGCTTTACAAAGAAGACGATCTGTTTGGGTACACCTCATTTACCCAAAACACCACATACCAAGAAACGGCAACAGCCATACAGGATTCAAAATTACTGGAAGTATCAAAAAACGAACTAAAAAAAATATTGGACGGTAACCACCAGGTTATGCTAGAACTTATTCAATTATTAACAGACGATTTAACACACGTTAAAGGCCAACTGCTGCAAATGGCCTATAGTTCTGTAAAAAAACGAACGGCATCAACCATTTTGGAATTTGCTGAAAAACTAAACCGAAAACCCAACCAAGCCATAAGAATTTCCAGAAACGATCTGGCCAGTGTAGCAGGTGTGGCCATTGAAAGTTTAATACGCACACTCTCTGGATTTAAAGATTTAGGTTTAATAGAAATAGAGGGGCGCAATATCAAAATATTGGATATTGATGGGTTGCAACAAATTAGTTGACCGCCCCGTAGAAGCTTCAAGTATGATTTTGGTCATATTTCATTACAATTCATGCCTTTACTTTTGCAACAAAGAAGACCAAGGGCATGAAGAATATTTTAATACCAACAGATTTTTCCGAAAACGCATGGAATGCCATAGCATACGCCGTACAGTTTTTCCAAAAGTCTGAATGTAATTTTTTCCTGCTGCACGTAAATGCAGTTAATTCGTTAAAAGCAAGCGACAGTTTTTATGTACAATACGAAAATGCAACGGCGGCAACGTTAACCAAGCCTTCCAAAGTTTTGCTGAAAGAAGTTTTAGATAGGATAGCAGAACACTTTCCAAAAAACAACCGCCACCGGTTTTTTACCATTTCAGATAAAAACAACCTCATTGGGGCCATCAGGGAGCACGTAGAGAAAAATAATATCGACTTAATCGTTATGGGCACCAAAGGAGCCTCGGGCATTAGTGGCTTGGCTATTGGCGGCAACACAGGAAATGTTATTACAAAAGTAAAGTGCACTACCCTTATCGTACCAGAGAATGCACGCTATTTACGGCCACAGGAAATTGTTCTTCCCACCGATTTCTCAATAAACTACAATCCGGCAACTTTTAGGCCGTTGGCCGAAATTTTAGAAGATGGCAGAGGAGAGTTAAACGTGTTGCAGGTTTATAAAGAAACCCCACAACTTAATGATGACCAAAAGAAAAACAAAGAACTACTGAACGATTGTTTTACGGGCCAAAGCCATAGTTTTTATTTTTTATCCCATAAACAAATCGATTTTGCGGTTCAGCAATTCGTAGATTTCAAAGAAATAAACCTAATAGCTATTTTGGCTAAAAACCTCAATTACCTGCAGCGCATATTGTTCCAACCATCGGTTGATAAGGTTAGCTATTACAAGAATGTTCCGTTTTTGGTTATGCATTAAAAAAATAAGTAGGTTAGCTTCATTATTTAAAATAACAAATCATTAAGAATGGGAAAGTGCGAGCAATGTATCATAAAACAATTTAACGCTTTAAAATCTTTGTCGAAAGAAGAGCTTATACGTGTTTCTAGTTGTAAAACCAGTAAAACCATAAAAAAAGGCGAAGTTATTTTTGATGAAGGCGAAGTAGTTAATGGGGTATTTTGCATACGTGATGGTATCTGCAAACTTTCAAAACTGAGCGAAAACGGAAAAGATCAAATTGTAAAAATGGTGGTTAAGGGCGATTTGCTCGGGCAGCGTTCATTGGTTTCGGTTGAAAGCTCTAACCTGCAGGCCACCGCGTTAACCGATATGCAGGTTTGTTTCATTCCTAAAACCGAAATAATAAGCAGCCTGCAAAACAACCCCAAGTTTTCGTTTGATGTATTGCAGGAAATGGCGCGCGATTTAAAGGAAGCCGACGATTTTATTGTAAATATGGCACAAAAATCGGTTCGCCAACGTCTGGCCGAAGCCCTAATACGCATTCACGACAGTTTTGGGGTAAACCCCGATAAAACCCTCAGCGTTATGCTTTCCCGAGAAGATTATGCCAATATTGTAGGCACAGCAACCGAATCGGCCATTAGGGTACTTTCACAATTCAAAAAAGAAGGCCTTGTTGCCGCAAATGGCAAGCAAATAAAAATTGAAGATCTTGAAGGCTTAAAGCGGGTAAGGTAGTTACATTGGTTTGGCATGTTGGGCCATAAATAAATCTAATAGGCAATTGTTGGCACGTTGTGTAAAAAACATTAATTTTATGCAGCTATGAAACCCAATACCAATAATGCTCCAAGAAAAGGATTTGTTTTTAAAAGCTACGAAACGCCCAATCAGTCCCCGTTCGAAAAACTTTTCGAGATTTTTAAAGAATTGATTACCCATACTTCGGGCGATTTTGATGAAGCTATTGATTGGCTGCGCGAACTCGATAGGGAATACCTGTTAACAACGCCCAAATACACTATTGATGATTTTGTTGAAGACCTTAAAAAGAAAGGCTATTTACGAGAGGAAATAGACCCCGATGGAAATAGTTCGTTGGCCATTACCGCAAAAACCGAACGGGCCATTCGGCAACAGGCGCTCGACCAAATTTTTGGAAAAATTAAACGCAGCGGGCAGGGCAACCACAAAAGCAAAAGCCCCGGAATTGGTGATGAACACACGGGCGATTTTAGAAACTACCAGTTTGGTGATGCGCTCGATAAAGTATCGATGACCGAAAGTTTAAAAAACGCACAGATCAGTCACGGAATTGCCAATTTTACCTTATCGGAAGACGATTTGGTGGTTGAGGAAACCTTGCACAAATCACAGATGAGCACCGTGCTGATGATCGATATTAGCCACAGTATGATTCTTTACGGCGAAGACCGCATTACACCGGCAAAAAAAGTAGCGATGGCTCTAGCCGAACTCATTACAACGCGCTACCCTAAAGACACCCTCGATATTTTGGTGTTCGGTAACGATGCTTGGCAAATTGAAATCAAGGATTTACCTTATTTAAAAGTAGGCCCGTACCATACCAATACCGTAGCGGGGTTGGAGCTGGCCATGGATTTGCTCCGAAGAAAACGTAACACCAATAAGCAAATTTTTATGATAACCGACGGTAAACCAAGTTGTTTGCGTTTGCCCAACGGCGAATACTTTAAGGACAGTTTTGGGCTTAATCCTAATATCGTTAACAAGTGCTACATGATGGCACAGCAAGCCCGCCGGTTGCACATTCCCATTACCACTTTTATGATTGCAAAAGATGATTATTTAATGCAGTTTGTTAGGGAGTTTACCTATGCCAATCAAGGTAAAGCCTTCTATACAGGGCTGAAAGGATTGGGCGAAATGATTTTTGAAGATTACGAAACCAATAGAAAAAAACGGATACGGGGGTAAAACAGGTTAAAAGTTTGAAGTTAAAAGTTCCTCCCTAAAATTTGAAGTATAATTGCCACATCAAGCGGAATCGAGATGTATCTTAAGTAAATTAAAATATGGATATCAAAAATATAGAAACACTAGGCGAATTAAAAAAGACAGGTTATCACAGCAAATCCATAAAAGATGAATTGCGCGATAATCTTATTCAGAAAATAAAAAATAAAGAAACTACGTTTGAGGGCGTACACGGATACGAAAATACCGTAATCCCAGAATTGGAGCGTGCCATTTTATCACGACACAATATCAATTTACTGGGGCTTCGCGGGCAAGCCAAAACCCGATTGGCACGTTTGATGCTCAATTTATTGGATGAATACATCCCTTTTGTTGAAGGTTCTGAAATTAATGACGATCCGCTCAACCCGATTTCAAGATATGCCAAAGAATTGATAAACGAAAAAGGCAATGATACTCCCATTTCATGGCTACACCGAAGTGAGCGTTTTGCAGAAAAACTCGCCACCCCCGATGTTACGGTTGCCGATATTATTGGCGACGTAGATCCCATAAAAGCAGCCAATTTAAAGTTGAGTTATGCAGACGATAGAGTGATTCACTACGGCATGATTCCCCGTGCCAACCGCTGCATTTTTGTAATTAACGAACTGCCCGATTTACAGGCCAGGATTCAAGTGGCACTGTTCAATATTTTGCAGGAAGGCGATATTCAAATTAGAGGATTTAAGTTGCGCCTACCGCTCGATATTCAATTTCTGTTTACAGCAAATCCCGAAGATTACACCAACCGTGGCAGTATTGTAACACCACTTAAAGACCGAATTGGTTCCCAAATTTTAACACATTACCCAATGGATGTTGAAACCGCCAAACAGATTACACAACAGGAAGCCAAGCTGGTTGAAGACCAAAAAACAAACGTAGCCGTTCCCGATTTGGCTAGAGATTTATTGGAACAAGTCGTTTTTGAAGCCCGTAAAAGCGATTATATTGATGCCAAAAGCGGGGTGAGTGCCCGATTGAGCATTACGGCTTTAGAAAATTTGATGAGCACCGCCGAACGCCGAGCCCTAATTAGTGGCGATGCCAAAACCACCGTACGGCTTTCAGATTTTGTTGGTATTATTCCTGCCATAACCGGAAAAGTGGAATTGGTTTACGAGGGCGAACAAGAAGGCGCTGCGGTGGTGGCTTACAATTTAATTGGTGAAGCCGTAAAAAGTGTATTCCCAAATTTGTTTCCTAAAATAGAAAAACTGCAAAAGCAAACCGACGAAAGTCCGTATGATGAAGTGGTATCGTGGTTTTTTAACGAAAAGGAAGGTTTCGAACTGTTGGACGATATCCATGATAGCGAATATAAGAACCTGTTGGATTCCATCGACCCGTTAAATGATTTGCTGCGCAATTTTCAGCCTAACTTTAAAAAGGCAGACCAATATTTTGTAAAGGAGTTTATCCTTTGGGCATTGGTGGAGTTTAAGCTTTTAAGTAAGAAACGCTTTTCTGAAGGGCTTCAGTTTAAAGATCCCTACGGAAGTTTTATCAGTGGTATTTAATCCGTTATTTTCAGTACTTCAAATTTTTAAATCTGTATTAAAAACCGTATAATTTTTCGGGGTCTTGAAAAAGCAAACCTTCGTTTCGTTTGAGCTAGCTTTTGCCTTGTTTTTTTACTATATTAAGCCAATAACCCTGTTTTTTGAGTTGTTTTTGATAAAAAAGCAACAAAAAACACAAAATATTGTTTTTAATATATGGACACCGATCTTGCAAAAAAGTACCCTATCAAACTCCTGTCGTTCGACATCGATAATACCTTAATCGAGTTTCATACCTTAAAGGGAAATTTCACAAAAATTTGGAATGAATATAAGAACGATACCGAAGTTCTACTCACTTACAATACTGGCAGACTGATTGGCGACGTAAAAAACTTAATAGAAACAGGTGTGTTGCCGGAACCGGATTATATAATTTCGGGCGTGGGTACCCATATTTACGATTACCCGAACAAAAGAGTTGTAAAGGAATTTAACGATGTACTTGATGAGGGTTGGGACCTTTCAGCCGTTGAAAACATTGTCCAGAGCATAAATCATCCTATTAGCGAACAACCACTACGGTTTCAGCATTCCTATAAAAGGAGTTATTTTTTTTACGATGCAACTCCAAATCTTATTGAAGGCATTGAAAAGGATTTTGAAAAAGCGAACATGCACATTAACGTGGTGTATTCTGGCGATAAGTTTTTGGATATTCTTCCAAAATGGGCAAACAAAGGGAATGCTTTACAGTGGTTGCTCCAAAAGTTGGAAATAGGTGTGGGCGAAGTGCTCGTGGCCGGCGATAGCGGTAACGATTCTGCCATGTTCAAACTAGAAGACGTTAAAGGCATAGTGGTGGCCAATGCCCACGAAGAACTCTACAAGTTTACAAAATACCGACAGATTTATCACGCCGAAGGCGAACATGGCAATGGTGTTGTTGAGGGATTGGTGTATTATGGTATTTTTCCAAAGGAAGCCTTGGCGGCTATGGACAAAGATCATTCTGAAGATTTTATCATTCAAAAGGAATTGAACAATATTGCTCAAGAAGATGAGGATGAAAAGATAGCATTAATAAAAGAAGGTTACGTAAAAGCGGTTGAAGCGCTTAAAAAGAACATCACGCCATTGGGCTTTTCGGCTTGTTCGATAGAAGATAATGTGCCCAGCGGCACCGATGAAAACTACCACAGCGTTTGGGCGCGAGATGGAGCCATTACGGTTATTGGTTCGTTGCCTTTAATCCGCGATAAAGAAATCCATCAATGCCAAAGGCAAACCTTAATCACCTTGTTTGAGCATATTTCACGTAATGGGCAAATTCCTTCCAATGTACGGATTAAGGACAATGTGCCCGATTACTCTGGGGTAGGGGGCATTTGCTCTATCGACAGTGGTATTTGGGTGGTGATTGCCTTTTACGAATATGTGAATGTTACAAAAGATATCGATTTTCTTCGGAGGTATATTTCAGATATAAAAGAAACCATGCGTTGGTTGGGGGCTCACGATAGTAACAACGATGCTTTGTTGGAAATTCCTGAAGCGGGCGATTGGACCGATCTGTTCGGCGGAAGCTACAACATCCTTTACGACGAAATCCTTTGGTACCGCGCCAATGTGTGTTTCGGTAGAATGCTGGAAATGTTGGGCGAATACGAAGAAGCGGGCGAGTATATCCGATGGTCGCAAGTCATAAAAAAGGAAATACTCATTAACTTTTGGCCTTCCACGCAACAAAAATTATTTCAATCGGTTTCCTTTGCCGAACGACAGTTCACTTTGGGAGATACCTCGTATTTAATTGCACAAACCACACCATTCGATTTTGGTTGGCGTTGCGATGTGTTTGGTAATGTGTTGGCCTTTTTACATGGCACCGTCGATGCCGAAAAAGCACACCAAACCTTTAAATTTATGCTAGGCGTTGGGGTAAACGACCCTTTTCCGGTTTCGAATGTGTATCCTGTGGTTACGCCAGGCGACCCCGATTGGAAACCTTACTATACCGTTAATTTATTGAACCTTCCGCACCATTACCACAATGGCGGTATTTGGCCGTTTGTAGGTGGGTTTTGGGTGAAATTCATCAATAAATTAGGCTTAAAGGATGTTGCGGTTTCCGAGTTGTACAAACTGGCATTAATCAATAAAGAAGGCTTGACCGAAGAATGGGAATTCACCGAATGGGCGCATGGTACCACAGGAAAAGCGATGGGAAAAGCCTATCAAGCTTGGTCGGCTGCCCAATACATTTCAGCATGCCACGATTTAAACATAATTAACAAATAAATACAAAACTATGAAGTCAATTTTAATGATATCGCTGCACGGATATGTTGGTGCAAACGCCGAATTAGGAAAACCAGATACAGGAGGGCAAGTAGTTTATGTGTTAGAGTTGGCCGAGCGTTTTAGCCGATTGGGAAAACGTGTGGACTTGGTAACCCGACAATTTGAAGACCAACCAGAATACGACCATGTGGATGAAAATTACAGCGTTTGGCGTATCCCTTTCGGGGGAAAAAAATTCATCCGTAAAGAAGATATGCACGACCACCTAAAAAAGTTTGTAACCAATTGTTTGGCGGCGATTAAGAAGGAACGAAAAAAATACGATGTCGTGTACAGCCACTATTGGGATGCCGGCTGGGCCGGACAAAAAATTGCTGAAGAGTTGGGTATTTCGCATGTGCATACGCCACATTCTTTAGGGTGGTGGAAACAGCACACTATGGGCAGCGATATGGACGAAAAGGAAATGGAA
>CAZZDI010000001.1:18838-23955 GCA_964653155.1 uncultured Flavobacteriaceae bacterium
AGGGTGGTGGAAACAGCACACTATGGGCAGCGATATGGACGAAAAGGAAATGGAACAGAAGTACCGTTTTAAGGAACGTATAAGAAAGGAGTATTTCGTTTATCAAATGTGTAATTATGTTATTGCTACAACATTGCCACAGGTTGATTTGCTTACCCAACAATATGATGTGTTGCCAAGAAATTGCGGTATGATTCCGCCGGGAATTGATGAAAATAGATTCTACCCCGTACCATCAAAAGAAAATGACAAAATACGAGCGAAATATGATATCCATCCCACCGATATTTTAGCTTTGGGAAGAATGGCGCACAACAAAGGTTACGACCTACTTTTGCAGGCATTGCCCACCGTTTTTGAATTATGTCCAGAAGCCAGATTGGTGGCTGCCATTGGAGGTGACAATTCCAAACAGGACGACAAAGGTGTGGCTGGATTGAAAAAATTGGCCAGTGAATTGGGGGTGGCCGACAGGATTGCTTGGAAAAATTACATTGCCGATGAAGATTTGGCCAACGTATATCGCTCGGCGAATATTTTTGCGATGCCTTCGCGTTACGAGCCTTTTGGAATGGTGGCTATTGAAGCCATGGCCTGCGGAACACCAAGTGTGGTTACCGTGCACGGAGGCTTGTACGATTTAATCGATTTTGGAAATCAGGCTTTATTTGCAGACCCACATCGTCCATTGGAATTTGGTGCGATGTTATCGATGCCTTTGTTGTACCCTAAAATGCGCAACGAATTATCGGTTGAAGGCGCAAGGTTTGCTCGCCGAAATTTCGGTTGGACGGGTATTGCCAAGCGTATGATCAAAGTATTTGAAAACTCCATTAACCAACGCACCATGGAATCCAATATTTTTTAGCACTTTTATTAAGTTCTGGATTTTATGTTATTGGCGCATAATCGAATAATTTCGGTGATGCGTTTTTTTCGTGTTTCCTCCCGTTTGGCTTGGTTGAGCCAATACAGGTAGCTTTTTCTGTAAGAAGGCGCAAAGTTATTATAGTTGAAGAAAGACTCTTTGTTTTTATCAAATTCTACTTGAAGGTCTTCAGGGATAACTCCATTTTCAACATCGTCTAAAGCAGCCCAACTGCCGTTTTGTTTGGCTAATTCAATAGTTTTTAGTCCGCTGTCGTGCATTAAATCTTGGGCAATCAGTTCTTCAATGTATGTTTTGTTGAGAGCGCTCCAAACGCTTTTAGGGGTTCTAGGTGTAAAATATTGACGCCGTTTCCCATCGCCTAGACTTTTTACGGTGGAATCGATCCATCCATAACAAAGGGCTACTTTTACGGCTTCTTCCCAGCGCATGCTTTCTTTTTCGTGGTCAACTTTGTAAAATATCAGGTAAACACCCTTGCTCGATGCGTGGTTTTCGTGTAGCCATTGCCGCCACTCGATATCGGTTTTAAAATATAACTCGGGAAGTTTTGTCAAAACTAAAGGGCTTTACTTTCTACGTAAAAATCAGGATCAATTTTAAAAGAATCAATTTTATCTTCAAAAGTTAAGGTGTTCCATGCTTGCTTTGGAAATAACCATTGTTCTTTGCCATTAACCGAAATTTGAACGGGCATATCGAAATTTTCAACCACATTATTCCAACGGAATTTAAGCGCGTTCTTTTTTATTTCGTATTCCAAAGTGGGTACTTTTATGGTTCTTAAATACTGATTGAAAAATTCGGTTAAATCGATACCTGTTTCAGCGGAAAGGAAGTTTTCAATTTGTTGGGTAGTCACTGTTTGATGGTAAAACTGAACGTTCATTTTTCTAAGAATATTTCGCCATTTCTCATCGTCTTCAATCAATTGGCGTAATGTGTGAAGCATGTTGGCACCTTTGTAGTACATATCGCCAGAGCCTTCACGGTTCACATTATAGTGGCCAATTAGGGGCATGTCGTTTAAAATATTTCTTCGGGTGCCAATAACATATTCGGAAGCGGCTTGTTTTCCGTAGTAATAATCAAGAAATAAACTTTCGGAATAGGCCGTGAAACTTTCGTGTATCCACATATCGGCAATATCTTTGTTGGTAATATTGTTGGCAAACCATTCGTGACCCGACTCGTGGACGATAATAAAATCGAATTTTAGGCCCCAACCGGTACCCGATAAATCGCTACCTAAATAGCCATTTTTATATTGGTTGCCATAGGTTACGCTACTTTGGTGCTCCATGCCCAAATAGGGGGCTTCAACCAATTTAAAGCCATCTTTGTAAAAAGGGTATTGCCCAAACCAGTGTTCGAAAGCTTTCATCATTCTTGGGGCATCTTTAAATTGTTCTTTGGCTTTTTCGAGGTTGTATTTTAACACGTAATAGTCCATGTCGAGGTTGCCAGCCATACCATCATAAACTTCCGAAAAATGAACGTAATCAGCAATGTTGATGTTCACACCGTAATTGTTAATGGGGTTGCCCACAAACCAACGGTAAGTTTTGGTGTCGCCATATTGTTCAACGCTTCTTAACCTTCCGTTTGAAACATTCATTAAATGCGAAGGCACATTGACGCTTATTTGCATGCTGTCCACTTCATCGTACATGTGGTCTTTGCAAGGCCACCATACGCTGGCGCCCAAACCTTGGCAGGACGATGCGATAAAATGTTCGCCATTTTTGTCTTTTTTCCAGGAAATACCGCCGTCCCAAGGGGCGTTTACCGCTTCTTTGGGGTGGCCTTCGTAATACAATTCCAAACTATTGACTTTACCAATTTCTTGAGTCTCGGCAAGTGTTATAAAATGGGCATTGCCATCGTGTTCTATTTTTAAATTAGTTCCGTTTTGGGTGGCTTTTAACAATTTCATTGGCGATTGCAAATCAATCTGCATCACATTGTGGTTTTTCAAAACTTTGTACTGAACGGTGTTTTTCCCAGAGATGAATTTATTATCGGGCTCTACTTTAATATCGAGATGATAATACGTCAAATCCCACCATTCGCGCTCTGGGGTTATGCTGCCCCTCAAAGTATCTTGCCTGGTGAAATTATTTTTTCCGCTAAGTAGGGCTTGCGAGTTTAATGCTGGAAAATAAGTAAGCGAAATAAAAAGAAGTACAAAAAGCCGAAATTTCATGGTTTTAAATTTTTGTAAAGTTCTTAAAAAGAATGTAAAGTATTTGTTAAAGTAGTTATTAGCACATAGATAAATGAAAAAACGCTTCAAAAAATAACTTTGAAGCGTTTTAAATTGAGTTAGTCACTTAAGTCTGCTTAATAGCAGTATTTGTTTTCTTTAATTACTTTATCGGCAATAATGTGCCTTAATTCAATAATATTGGGCATGTTAACGTATTTTATGTAGCGTTTTAGCCCCATAAGCATCATGCGTTGTTCGTCGCCTTTCGAAAAGGAAATGATGGAATGTTTTCCTGCGGTTTCAATCACATCGATAGCATGGAATAGGTTGAGTTTTGCCATGGCTATTTGCTCTTTCACGTTGTCTTCGCCTTCTTTTTTTGCCATTTTTTCGGCTCTTAAGATGGCAGATTCGGCTAAGTAAATTTGAATCAAAATATCGGATGCAGCTAGCATTAATTGCTGTTGTTTTTCAATTTCTTCACCGTACTTTTTCAAAGCTGCACCGGCAACCATTAAAAATAGTTTTTTAAGGTTTTTTACGATGCTTTTTTCTTCTGAAAATAATTCTGAAAAATCTTGTGGTTCAAACGAAGGAATACCAACCAGTTCTTCTGCAACTTCCTGTGCGGGTGTTAATAAATCCACATGGCCTTTCATTGCTTTTTTGATGAGCATGCCTATGGAAAGCATACGGTTAATTTCATTGGTGCCTTCGTAAATCCTTGAAATACGGGCGTCTCGCCAGGCCGATTCGATTGGTGTTTCTTCCGAAAAGCCCATGCCCCCAAAAATCTGGATGCCCTCATCTGTACAGTGTTGGATAAATTCTGAAACCGCTACTTTAAGAATAGAGCATTCAATGGCATATTCTTCAACGCCTTTTAGTTCGGCTTCTTGGTGCGAATCCTTTCCGTTATTCTTTCTGATAGCAATGCGGTCTTCAATATTTTTTGAGGCACGATAGGTTGCGGCCTCGCTAATCCAACAGTTGGTGGCCATTTCGGCAATTTTTTGGCGGATAGCTCCAAAACTGGAAATAGGCACTTTAAATTGAATACGCTCGTTGGCATATTTAACCGATTCGGTAATGGTGCGTCTTTGGGCATCCAAACAAGCTGCGGCCAATTTTATACGCCCCACGTTAAGGGCGTTCATGGCAATCTTAAAACCATTGCCTCGGCTGGAAAGCATATTTTCAACGGGCACAACCGTGTCGTTAAAAAATACTTGTCTGGTGGATGACGCTCTGATACCTAATTTATGTTCTTCTTCGCCCATGGTAATGCCATTGGGATTTTCGGGATCGTACTCTACAATAAATCCGGTGATGTTTTTATCGTCTTCAATACGGGCGAAAACAATCATTAAGCTACAAAAACCAGCGTTGGAAATCCACATTTTTTGCCCCGTAATTTTATAATGTGTACCGTCTTCAGAAAGCACCGCTTTGGTCTTTCCGGAGTTGGCATCACTACCGGCGCTGGGTTCGGTAAGGCAATACGAGCCAAACCATTCGCCTGTGGCCAATTTAGGGACGTATTTTTGCTTTTGTTCCTCGTTTCCGTAGAGTGTGATGGGCATGGTGCCTATTCCTGTGTGGGCACCAAAGGCCGTGCTGAATGATCCCGTGGCTCCAGAAATATAATCGCAAACCAAAACCGTATCAACAAAGCCCATGCCCATACCACCGTACTCTTCGGGCACGGCAATGCTTAAAAAGCCAAGTTCCCCGGCTTTTTGCATGCAGGATTCGGTTAAGGCATAATCTTTCTTTTCAAACTGGGCTTTATTGGCCCAAACTTCGCGGTCCACAAATTCGGTTACCGCTTCCTTCATCATTAATTGGTCTTCGTTGAAATCTTCAGGAGTGAAGATGTCCTCGCAATTGGTTTCTTTCACCAAAAACTGGCCGCCACGTAAAATATCTTTTTCCATTCGTTTATAGTTGTCTTTTTAGTTTAAAAATTCAAAAATGCCACAAGCGCCTTGTCCGGTACCGACACACATGGTTACAGCA
>CAZZDI010000001.1:24055-45885 GCA_964653155.1 uncultured Flavobacteriaceae bacterium
AAATTCAAAAATGCCACAAGCGCCTTGTCCGGTACCGACACACATGGTTACAGCACCATATTTGTTTTTCATGTTACGTTTGCGCATTTCGTCAAATAATTGCACCGAAAGTTTCGCTCCTGTACAGCCTAAAGGATGCCCCAAGGCAATAGCCCCACCGTTTACGTTTACGATATCGGGATTGAGATTCAACTCCCGAATCACGGCAATAGATTGCGAAGCAAAGGCTTCGTTGAGCTCGATTAATTCTAAATCCTCTTGTTTTAACCCTGCTAACTTTAAGGCTTTCGGAATGGCCTTTACAGGACCAATACCCATAATGCGTGGTTCTACACCTGCGGCGGCATAATTTACCAAACGGGCAATGGGTTCTAAATGGAGTTCCTTTACCATATCTTCACTCATCAGCATTACGAATGCTGCACCATCACTCATTTGCGATGAATTGCCCGCGGTTACGCTTCCGCCTTGAGCGAAAACGGGTCTCAGTTTAGCCAAAACTTCCAAACTCGTATCTTTTCGGGGGCCTTCATCTTTAGTAACGGTGTATGATTTCGTGGTTTTTTTTCCGTTGGAATCGATATAAGTTTGTTCTACTTCAATGGGTACAATTTGATCTTGAAAACGGTCTTCAGCTTGAGCCTTTATCGCTTTTTGATGCGAATTGAAAGCGAATTCATCTTGATCTTCGCGAGACACTTTAAATTGATTGGCCACGGCTTCGGCTGTATTTCCCATGCCCCAATAATAGTCGGGGTGACCGGCTTTAACGGTGTTGTAATTCAATTCGGGTTTAAAGCCCGTCATGGGTACAGCGCTCATGCTTTCTGCGCCACCAGCAATAATGCAATCGGCCATTCCGGATTGAATTTTGGCAGCCGCAATTCCAATCGTTTCAATTCCCGAAGCACAAAACCGATTAATGGTGACACCAGGCACTTCAACACTATCCAAGCCAATAAGCGAGATGAATCGCGCCATGTTAAGTCCTTGTGAACCTTCGGGCATAGCGTTGCCGACAATGACGTCGTCGATTCTGGTTTTGTCGAAATCGGGCAACTGCTTCATCATATATTGAATGGTCTCAGCCGCCAATTCGTCTGTACGTTTAAATCGGAACACACCTTTGGGCGCTTTACCAACGGCGGTTCGGTATGCTTTAACTATATATGCTTGTTTCATAAATTCTGAATTAAGATTTCAGTAAAAAGTATTAAGACTTTTGGAGTGATTTTTGAGGGGAATAGTTCATTTTAGTAACTTCAATCATCTCATTGATTATTGGTCGAACATTATTTTCAGTGATAAGATTTAACCTTTTTGAAAGATATAATTGAGTCAATAGCTCAAATGAAGAACCGTTTGCAATGCCTAGAAACTGTTTAAATTCACCATTTGTATTTCTTCCTGCACCTTCGGCAATATTCGAAGGAATTGAAATTGCACTTCTCCTTAATTGAGAAGTAAGTCCATATTTTTCTTCAACAGGAAAATTTTCTGTTGCTTTATAGCAACTTTCCGTAATATCCATCGCTTTTTGCCATATTTTCAAATCTTCAAATCTGTGCATAGTTTTATTGTTCTTAATACTGAATATTGCTTACTAAATACTTTATACGTTAATTGCGCAATGGTTTTCCTGTTTTGAGCATGTGCTGAATACGTTCTAAAGTTTTACGTTCGGTACACAAACTCAAAAAAGCTTCGCGTTCTAGATCCAGTAAATATTGTTCGCTTACCAAAGTAGGTTCCGATAAATCGCCACCGGCCATTACGTAGGCCAGTTTGTTGGCTATTTTTTGATCGTGCTCGCTAATGTAATGTGAAGCTTCCATAGCATCGGTCCCTACTAAAAACATGCCCAGAGCCTGTTTTCCCAAAACCTTTACATCGGTTCGTTTTACGGGTTTGGTGTAGCCCGCCTCGGCCATTAATTTGGCATGAGCTTTTGCTGTGGCTATTTGTCGGTCTTTGTTGACTACCACTATATCTTTTCCTTTTTGGAGAACGCCCAAATCGAAGGCTTCGTAGGCCGAAGTCGATACTTTTGCCATGCCAATGGTCAAAAAATATTCCTGAAGCACATTGAGTTCCACATCGCCTTTTCTGAAGGTATCTGAAGCACGAAGCGCCATTTCCTTAGATCCGCCACCACCGGGGATTACGCCAACGCCAAATTCTACCAAGCCCATATAAGTTTCGGCCGCAGCCACTACTTTATCGGCGTGCATGGAGAGCTCGCAGGCACCGCCCAATGACATGCCGTGAGGTGCGGAAACCGTTGGAATGGCCGAATAGCGCATACGCATCATGGTATCCTGAAAATATTTGATGGCGCCGTTAAGCTCGTCGTATTCCTGTTCTACGGCCATCATGAAAATCATACCAATATTGGCGCCAACCGAGAAATTGGCACCTTGGTTTCCAATAACTAATCCTTCGAAATCTTTTTCAGCAATATCGACTGCTTTGTTCAATCCGGCCAAAACATCGCCGCCAATGGTGTTCATTTTACTTTGGAATTCGCAATTAAGAATACCATCGCCCAAATCTTCAATAACCACATCGGCATTTTTGAATACTTCTTTAGATTTTCTGATGTTATCCAAAATAATGAAGGCGTCCTGTCCGGGTACTTTTTGTTGTGATTTCGACGGCATATCGTAAAAATATGTAGCGCCTTCTTTTATGGTGTAAAATGAATTATTTCCAGAGGAAAGCATTTCGCTAACCCAGTCGGCAGCTTGAAGGTTTTCAGCTTTAATGAGTTCAATCCCTTTTTCAACACCAATGGCGTCCCAGATTTGGAAAGGGCCGTGTTCCCAACCAAACCCCGCTTTCATGGCATCGTCTATTTTATAAAGTTCGTCTGAAATCTCTGGAATTCTGTGCGATACATAAGCAAACAAGGCTGCGAACGTTTTTCGGTAAAACTCGCCTGCTTTGTCTTTTCCTGAAACTAAAATTTCAAACCGGTCAATCACTTTATCGACCGATTTGGTAAGTTCCAAAGTCGCAAATTTCGCTTTTTTTGAAGCCCGATAGTCCATGGAATCAAGGTCGAGCGACAAAATTTCACTTTTACCGTCGTCACCCTTCACTTTTTTGTAAAAGCCTTGCCCGGTTTTGCTGCCGTACCATTTATTTTCCATCATGGTGTTGATGAAATCGGGTAGTTTGAAGAGTTCCAAACGTTCGTCACCTTTACAGTTTTCGGCAATGCCGTTGGCGACGTGCACCAACGTATCGAGCCCCACCACATCAACGGTGCGGAAGGTGGCCGATTTTGGTCTGCCAATAACGGGGCCAGTCAATTTATCGACATCTTCAACGGTTAACCCCATATCTTTTACAGCATGGAATAAACTCATAATGCTGAAAATACCAATACGGTTTCCAATAAAAGCCGGAGTGTCTTTAGCTACCACTGAAGTTTTTCCTAAAAACTGTTCGCCGTAACCATTTAAAAACTCTAAAACAGAAGCATCCGTTTTTGGCCCAGGGATGATTTCAAATAACTTTAAATAACGTGCCGGGTTAAAAAAGTGGGTGCCACAAAAGTGTTTTTGAAAATCCTCGGTACGCCCCTCGCTCATAAATTTTATAGGAATCCCAGAGGTGTTACTGGTAATGAGAGTTCCGGGCGTTCTGTGTTTTTCAAGTTTTTCGAAAACTTGTTTTTTTATGTCTAAGCGTTCAACCACAACTTCCATAATCCAATCGACATGGGCTACTTTGGCAATATCGTCCTCTAAATTTCCTGTGGTAATTCTTGAAGCAAATTTTTCGTGATAAATGGGAGAGGGCTTCGATTTTAAGGCCGCAGCCAAAGCATCGTTAACCAAGCGGTTTCTAACCACCCTATCTTGTAAAGTGAGGCCTTGGGCTTTTTCCTTATCGTTCAATTCTCTGGGTATAATGTCCAACAACAGTACATCTACGCCAATGTTGGCAAAATGGCAGGCAATACCGCTGCCCATAATTCCTGAACCGATAATGGCTATTTTTTTTATTCGTCGTTTGCTCATTTTAATGACTAATCGTTTTGATTATATATTTTTTTATTGCATACCATTTCGTTTATGGCTTCGGCCACTTCGTAAAAATGGTTGATTTTTTCTTCGGAAATATTGGCTCGTATCACATCGTTGAACGTTAGTACTTTTTCTCTGGATTGGGCCCTTTTTTCACGTCCAAAATCAGTGAGGTTAATAATCACTCCACGACCATCTTCCGGATTGGGACGACGTTCTATCAGCCCTTTTTTTTCCATGGTTTTCAAGATTCTTGACAAACTGGTGGCCTCCATGCCCATTTTGGGGCCTAAGGCTGTTGAGGCGGTGCCTTTTTCAGGATCTATGCTTAACAGTGTAAAGCCGGTAGCCATCGTACTTTCAAATTTAGCGGCTTCTTCATTGTACATTTTTTGGACACTTAGCCAAGTGGTTCGTAATACATAATCGATGGTCTTATCTTTCATCTATTGATTTAATTATCACTTTAGGGTTGCAGCTTTTGCTGTTATGGTTTATGTTTGCTTTATCCCAAATATATAAAAAAATATTATGCACGCATAATATTTAAATAAATATGTGCGATTTTAAATTATAACGGATGGTGAGCTTAAGGCCTGTAAATGTTTTCGATGAGTTTATGGTACTTTTGTTTGATAATATCTCGTTTCATTTTCAAGGTAGGGGTAAGGTGGCCACTTTCTATAGACCAGATTTCAGGGGTTAATTCAAACTTTTTAATTTGTTCCCATTTACCGAATTTGGCATTACATCTATCTATTTCTTTTTGAATTCTTTGCTGAACAGCTTCCGAATGACATATTTCGGTTTCAGAATCTCCATTTTTAATGTTTTTTCGGTGTAACCATTCTTTTAAGAACTCGAAATTAGGCTGGATTATGGCAGCAGGCATTTTTTCGCCTTCGCCAATAACCATGATTTGTTCGATAAAGCGCGATTGCTTCAGTTCGTTTTCAAGAAGCGTGGGGATAATGTATTTTCCGCCCGAGGTCTTGAACATTTCTTTTTTTCGTCCTGTGATTTTCAAAAATCCATCGGCATCAATTTCACCTTTATCGCCCGTATGGAAAAAATCATCTGTCATGACACTGGTTGTTTTTTCAGGGTCTTTATAATAACCCATCATCACATTGGGGCCTTTTATTAAAATTTCTCCGTCTTCGGCAATTTTTACCTGAACATGTTCAATGGGAATGCCAACGGTGCCCACTTTAAACATGTTGTTCCTGTATTGGCCTACTGATATAACCGGCGATGTTTCGGTAAGGCCGTAGCCTTCCATAACCTGCATGCCGGCTGCGCAGAAAATTCTGGTTAGCCTTGGTTGCAGGGGGGCGCTGCCCGAAACCATGGTGTGCAGCTGCCCGCCCAATGCGGCTTGCCATTTGCTGAATATTAGTTTTTTGGCAATGGCGAGCTTAAATTCGTACCATGCACCGTTTTTTTTGTAGGGCTGCCAAATTTCGCCCAAACTAACGGCCCAATAAAAGAGCATTTTTTTTATACCGCTTAGTTCGGCCGCTTTGGCCATAATTTTATCGTACACTTTCTCTAATAATCGGGGTACAACACTCATTAAGTTAGGTTGGATTTCCTTGGCGTTTTCTCCAATTTTATCGATGGCTTCTGCATAATAAATAGATATGCCAGCATATTGATATATGTAAATAAGTACGCGCTCAAAAATATGGCAGATCGGCAAAAAGCTAAGCGTTCGGTGTATCTGCCCGTTAGTAATGGGCAATCGTGGAAAGCTGTACAGGGCGTTGCTGGTAATGTTCCAGTGCGATAACATAACGCCCTTGGGGCGGCCTGTTGTGCCAGATGTGTATATAATGGTAGCCAAATCGTTCGCTTTTACACTATTTTTGCGTTGCTCTACCTCATTTTGGTTACTAGTGTCTGCGCCCAGTTCTAGTAATTCAGAGTAATGTTTGCAGCCTTCAATCCGATCGAAAGAATAAATTTCCTTCAATTTGGTATTGGCTTTTACCTGGTTTACTTTTTCCAAGACTTCTCTATCGGAAACGAAACAATATATGGATTCGCTATGGTTCAATACATATTCGTAATCTTCGGCACTAATGGTTGGGTATATGGGAATATTTTGTGCGCCCAATTGAAGCACGCCAATATCAACAATGTTCCATTCGGTTCGGTTGGTTGTTGAGATTACCGCAATTTTATCGTTTTTGTTTATGCCCAGTTTTAGCATGGCGCGACTTATAGCGTTTGCTTTGTCAATATATTCTTGGGTTGAGGTTTTTGTCCATTTGCCTTCGTATTTAGTAACCAAGGCGGCCTGTAAAGGGTGATTTTCTAATTGGTAGTAAGGAAAATCAAAAAGTCTGGTAACGTCTTTCATGCTTGTTTTGCTCGTGTATTTATGCAAAATATGAAATTAAAAATAATTTTCAAATACAGTTTCATTCAAAACTAAATATTGTATTGATATATTTTTATTCCTCAAATTGCGTTTTTATGAAAAAATCAATTAAATATTAATAATATGGTAAGTTTTTCCTGTTGAAGGTAGGTTTCGTAACATTTTTGCCTTTTAAAGTGTTAAATGTTTGAATAAAGATTATTGTCTGTTTTGTTTTTCAAACGTTTTCGTAAAAATTTTGGTCGAAAAATTATTTTTTGATACGGTTTAGCTGATAAAAGTCATCTTTATTCATCGGGTTGCAGGTTAATTTTATGCCACGTTAACAACAAATTGTTACAAATTAAATAAAAGCAAAGATGGAAGTAAAGCAATTTAAACCTGGAACCTGGACTGATAAAATCGACGTAAGGGATTTTGTCGTTAACAATGTAGCACCTTACCATGGCGACCACCAATTTTTGGTTGGACCGAGTGAAAAAACCCTAAAATTATGGGATATATGTAAAGAAGCAACAAAGCTTGAACGAAAAAATAACGGTGTACTTGCTTTAGATACTGATGTTATCTCCACAATCAGTGCCTTTGATGCTGGTTATATCGATAAAGAAAACGAAGTTATTGTTGGTTTACAGACCGATCAACTGCTCAAACGGACAATGAAGCCTTTTGGTGGATTTAAAGTGGTACAAAAAGCGCTGTCTGAGCAAGGTGTAAAACCCAACGAAAACCTTACCGAGCTATTTTCAAAATATGTAAAAACCCATAACGATGGCGTATTCTCGGCTTATAATGCCGAAATAAAAAAATTTCGTTCTTTGGGCTTTTTAACGGGGCTGCCCGATAATTATGCGCGAGGAAGAATTATTGGCGATTATCGCCGTGTAGCGCTTTATGGAGTCGATTTTTTGATGGCTTCCAAAAAAGAAGATTTAGCCAAAATTAATGGCCCGATGACCGATGCGGTTATCCGTTTGCGCGAAGAGGTTTCAGACCAAATTAAGGCCCTTAAGGAAATGATCGAACTGGGTGCCAAATATGATTTGGATTTAGGTCGCCCGGCAGAAAACGCCAAAGAAGCCGTGCAGTGGACCTATATGGCATATTTGGCAGCAGTAAAAGAACAAGATGGGGCAGCCATGTCGCTAGGTAACGTATCAACCTTCCTTGATGTTTATATTGAGAACGATCTTCAGGATGGGTTGATTACCGAAAACGAAGCGCAAGAATATATCGATCAGTTCGTTATGAAATTGCGTATGGTTCGCCACTTAAGAATGGCTGCCTACGATGAGATTTTTGCCGGCGACCCAACATGGGTAACAGAAGCCATTGGGGGCATGTTTGAAGATGGAAGGACGAAAGTAACGAAAACCTCTTTCCGTTTCTTGAATACACTTTATAACTTAGGGCCTTCGCCAGAACCCAATATGACGATACTTTGGTCTAAAGATCTACCAGAAAACTTTAAAAATTACTGTGCAAAAGTAGCCATCGATACATCGTCAATACAATTTGAAAACGACGAATTGATGCGTACCATAAGGGGGTGTGATGATTACGGTATTGCTTGCTGCGTATCTTACCAAGCACTTGGTAAATCCATTCAGTTTTTTGGTGCACGTACCAATTTGGCAAAAACCTTACTGTTGGCCATTAATGGCGGCCGATGTGAAATTACGGGAACCCAAATGGTTGATGGTATTGAACCCTGCGATTGCGAGTATTTGGATTTCGATAAGGTAATGGCCAACTTTAAAACAGCCATGAAAGAGGTAGCGCGCGTGTACAACGATTCTATGAATATTATCCACTACATGCACGATAAGTACTATTACGAAAAGGCGCAAATGGCATTGATTGACACCAATCCGAGCATTAACATTGCTTATGGTATAGCCGGATTGTCTATCGTGGCCGATTCGTTATCGGCTATTAAATATGCAAAGGTCAAACCCATAAGAAATGAAGAAGGCTTAACCGTAGATTTTAAAATTGAGGGCGAATTTCCATGCTATGGAAACGACGACGACCGAGTGGATGCTTTGGCAGCAAATGCCGTAACCGATTTTAACAACGAACTTAAAAAGTTGCCGGTGTATAAAAATGCATATCCTACGTTGTCTGTACTTACCATTACCTCAAATGTGGTGTATGGCAAAAAAACAGGGGCCACACCAGATGGTAGGGAAAAAGGCGTTCCGTTTGCACCTGGAGCCAACCCCATGCACGGAAGGGATTCGCACGGAGCAATTGCTTCTTTAAACTCGGTTGCAAAAATAAATTATGAAGATTCTCAAGATGGCATTTCAAATACCTTCTCTATTGTGCCCAAATCTTTAGGAGCCAATAGTGCAGAGAGAATTGAAAATATGGTCGATATTCTAGATGGGTACTTCTCCAGAAAAGCCCAGCACATTAATGTGAATGTACTGGATAAGGAAACCTTGCTCGATGCCATGGAGCATCCCGAAGAATATCCGCAGTTAACCATTCGCGTATCCGGTTATGCCGTAAACTTTGTAAGGCTGACTAGAGAACAGCAAATGGAAGTTATAACAAGATCGTTTCACGAGTCTATTTGAATTGGTTTAGTTTTTTTGTTGATGCGTCTGGAGAACAAATCGTTATGATTTGTTTTTCAGATGCATATTTTAAAACCTTGAAATCATAAAATCAAAAGAACACATATTAAGAGTGCACTCAATAGAGTCTTTTGGCACGCACGACGGACCGGGGATAAGAATGGTGGTGTTTTTGCAAGGATGCAATTTAAAATGCCTGTACTGCCACAACCCCGACACCATCGATAAATGCGGAGGAAAAGAAATTCATGTTGATGAACTGGTTGAACAGGCTGTTAAATTGAAATCTTATTTTGGTAAAAGAGGTGGTGTAACCGTGTCTGGTGGAGAGCCGCTACTGCAGTCCAAAGCATTGCTGCCTTTTTTCAAACGATTAAAAGAAGAAGGCATCCACACCAATATCGATACCAATGGCCGGATTTTAAACCACTTCACGGAAGAGCTATTGGATAATTATACCGATTTGGTGATGCTGGATATAAAACACGTTACAGAAGATGGCTATCAATTTTTGGTAGGGCAGAAAAACAAAGAAACCAGCTTTGTGTTTGCAAAACATCGAGAAGCCACCGGAAAGAAAATGTGGCTGCGTTATGTTTTAATTCCGGGAATAACCAATAAGCCCGAGTTGTTGCATCAATTGGGGCAGCGTTTTCAAGATTATAAAACCATCGAAAAAATCGAAATTCAACCTTACCATAAATTGGGTGTCCATAAATGGGAAGCACTTGGCTGGGACTATAAGTTGAAGGGTGCAAGCGAA
The DNA here is from genome assembly GCA_964653155.1 of uncultured Flavobacteriaceae bacterium. Lineage (GTDB taxonomy): Bacteria > Bacteroidota > Bacteroidia > Flavobacteriales > Flavobacteriaceae > Flavisericum. Next base: position 33,824 of record CAZZDI010000001.1, read on the forward strand.
AACACCCAAGGCGAACTCAATGATGCCGTAAACATATTATCAAAGTACTTTAAAGAAGTAAAAGTTAACTAAATGCTAACACACATTTAAATTTTTGTCTTAAAAAGGCACATTTAAAGGATGAAAACGTACAAAGAACAGCACAGGCCGGCTTCAGAGTTTGCTACACGCACAGAGTATCTCGATCATGAGTTGCAAATCATGAAACCTAAAAGGTATCGGTTAAACCTTCCCGGAAGGGATTTTAGGTTTGAATGGGAAGATTTAGTGCCAGCACTGGCCGGAACACTAGGTATAATTGCCATGTACTCTTCCGTAATGATGGCTTGGGCCAACGGATTGAGCGAGGCGTGGCCGCACGTATCGTTAGGAAAGGAGTTTGCAATTGAAGTGTCGCGGGTAGAAATGATAATCCCTGCATTGTTGTTTGTTATTATGGCTTCGGGCTTTTTTAACCCTAGAGCCAATTTGGCCGGAAACCATGGCCCCATGATTCCGCTTATAGCCAGTATTGCTGTTGCGGGGGCGCACCCCTTGGCATTGGCCATTTTAATAGGTGTTTTTGGTTTGTTGCTTAGTTTGTTTAAAGGCGGATCAAGATTGGTCGATTTAACCAGTAAAGGCGTCGCGGGCGGTCTGCTTATTTTTTTGGGATTTACGGGGGCATTTAGCCAAATACAAGCTGTTCAGGGCTGGGGTTTGGGGCTGGAATCGGCCACCGTGGCTTTGGGTTCAAAAGGCTTTTTAGGATTGATTATTTTGGGGGCTACAGTAGTACTGTACAGTTATCTGGCGCGTATCGATAAACGTTGGCTGGCTATTCCTGTGTGTGCCGTGGCCGCTCTCTTTATAGCGCTTATTGGAGGTGCGGGTTTCGATCTGCAATTTACAACCCAAATGGGATTGCCAAACCTAAACCCTGTTCATTGGTGGGGCAGCACGGAAGAAGGTTGGATGCTTGGCCTGCCCAATGCGCAGCATTTTATAGCTTCTTTGCCTTTTGCCATTTTGGCTGTGGCCATGTGGTCGCCGGATTTTTTGGGACACCGTATATTTCAGGAAATGAACTACCCAAAAAAGTCTGATAATGTGTTGATGGACGTAGATGACACGATGACGATGTGCTCGTTCCGGCAAATGGTTGGAACCGCAGTGGGCGGCGGAAACATAACCTCGTCGTGGGGTACTTACATGATTCCGGCAGCTATTGCCAAACGGCCAATTCCGGCAGGGGCCATATTGTTGGGGGTAATGGTTATGGCGGTTGCCGTTTTGGGAAGCCCGATGGACGTAGCCATTTGGCCGCCCGTAAGGTGCATTGCCTTGTTGGTGGGGGTGTTTTTGCCTATGATTGAGGCTGGTGTGCAAATGGTGAAAAAAAGTGCATGTGCGCAAGCCGCGGGTATATGCGTTTTTACCGCCATGGTGACCAACCCCGTGTTGGCATGGGCCGTGGCAATGTTTTTAGATAATAATGGATTAATTGGAGATAAAGAACGGGCAGCAAATCTATCGGTTGTAGATAAATTGGTGATACCTTTAAGTATTTTACTTATTTGTATTTCAGCTATTCTTTCCGTTGGAATGTTAAAGGGAAGTTATGGAATACAGGCCTTTTTATAAGGTTGGTTTAAACAGGTGGAATAGAAATTGAACAGTAAAGCACAAGTTTTTTTGATAGGTTGTAGCTTGTAATGCTTTTGTTTTTTGCGTTGGAAAGCCTCAAGACAGATATTCTGTTTTGGGGCTTTTTAATGTGTAAATTTTTAGTCGGCCTTTTTTATTTCAACTTCAAATAAATGGTTAAAAATGTCAAATATTTTTTGCGATTCTTTTTTTCTGACCGAAATAATGATTTCGCAATCCAGTTCCATGTTTTGGGCAACGATTTTAAGTTGGTGCTCTTTGATGATACGCATCACAGTGTTCATATTTTTGTATCCAAACGAAATGGAATACCGAATATTAATGGTTTTGGTTATTATTTTTGAACTTTCCAATGCCATTTGTGCCGCCGTTCTGTAAGCGTTTATCAATCCGCCAACACCTAATTTCACACCGCCAAAATACCGGACCACAATAATTAAAATATTGGTAACTCCGAATGATTGTATTTGCCCATAGATGGGCATCCCGGCCGAATTGCTCGGTTCGCCGTCGTCGTTGGCGCGATAGGAAATAGTTTCGGTGCCCAGTTGGTAGGCATAGCACCAATGCCGTGCAGAATGGTGTTCCTTTTTTATGTTTTCTAAGTGGGTTTTTATCTCGGCTTCGTTCTTCACCGGAAAGGCATACCCGAAAAATTTGCTGTTTTTGTCTTTAAACAAAACCGGTTCGGTCGCGGTTTTTATGGTTTTATAGGTGTCGTTTTCTTCCAAATTAAAACAAATGCTTTTGGGTTTCGAATAGGGTGGTAACGTCGTCGGTTTTTGGGTTGATGTGCCAGGTGTTAAATCCCATTTTATGGGCGCTTTCAATGTTACTTTGGTTATCGTCAATAAACAAACATTGGCTGGGTTTTAGTTGGTTTTCACTTAAAACAAACTCAAAAATATTGGGATTGGGTTTTACCAAATGGATTTCGTGCGACAGGTAAAACGCATCAAAACAATCTTTGAATTCATTAAAAAAGGGAACGTTTTCTTTTATCCAATCAATGTGCAAATCGTTGGTGTTGCTCAATAAAATGAGTTGGAATTGGCCGTCTTCTTTAAGTTTTTTGATGAAATCGAGCCGATGCTTCGGAAAGTCTTTCAGCATAACATTCCAAATGTATTTCAATTCTTCATTCGAGAATTTTGGAAAATTTTCTTGGTAAGATTCCAGGAATTCTTCGGTATTCATCAAACCTTGTTCGTAAAGGCTATTGAAGGCCAAAATGTCTTCCGAAAGGTTTTCCATCCCAAATTTTTCCAAGGCCAATTTCTGTGCGCCTTCAATATCTAAATTGATAAATACGTTTCCAAAATCGAAAACAAGAGCTTTAATCATTATGGTAAATTTTAAGGGTGTCGTTCAATATGTTTTCTTCAGAAATTAGGGTGCCCGAAAACGATGGCGCTTTTGTACCGTCCCCAAAAGTGTTGTTTCCAATGAATACACGCGCCTCGTCCCATAAATTTTCATCGATAAATAGTTGAAGCGTTTTTGTGCCGCCTTCAATAATCACCGAATTGATATTGGCTTTAAAAAGTGCTTCGCAAATAGATTTCGCTGAAGTTTCCGTTAATAACATAGTTTCAGCTTCCTCGTTAAAAACGTCCAGTTTTTTGGGAAGGGATCCTGTTTTATCCAAAACGATTCGAATGGGATTTTGCCCCGTCCAATCCCGAACGGTTAAACTGGGGTTATCCTGTAAAACCGTATTAGCGCCCACTAAAATAGCCTGTTCTTCGGCGCGCCATTTGTGCACCAACTGACGCGAAAACGAATTGGTAATCCAAACTGGTTTTTGTTCGTCTTTGGTTTTTGGGGCTATATAACCGTCGCTGCTTTCAGCCCATTTTAAAATAACATACGGACGTTTTTTGTTATGAAACGTGAAAAACCGCTTGTGGTGCGTTTTACAAGCCTGTTCCAAAACGCCAACGGTAACTTGGCATCCGGCCTGTTTCAGTTTGGCAATGCCTTTTCCCGCCACTTGCTCGTTGTCGTCAATACAGCCAATAACCACATTCGGGATTTGGTGCTTAATAATCAAATCGCTGCACGGTGGGGTTTTTCCGTAGTGCGAACAAGGCTCTAAAGTCACGTAAATAGTGGCTTTTTTCAGTAAATCTTTGTTTTTTACCGAATTTATGGCGTTTACTTCAGCATGGTTTCCGCCGTAGGCACTAGTAAAACCTTCGCCAATAATGGTGTTGTTGTGAACAATAACGCTGCCTACCATGGGGTTGGGGCGGGTGCTGCCCAATCCGTTTTTGGCAATTTCAATACAGCGATTTATGTAGGTTTCGTGTATGTGGCACATCAATATTTAATTTTTACGTTTTCGGTAACATCAACGGAATAGGTGTGCGAAAACCCAAAGACCTTATATTTTATGTCGCCTTTGTACTGCACTTTTACCTGTTTGCTGAACAGGCTTCCAATCAACCCGCCCAGATTTTTATTGCTGAAAATACTATCGGTAGGCACGTGGGTTTTCAATGGAATGCTGAATTCCGTTTTTGCGGGGACTTCAAAATTTTCGGTGGAAACGCTGGCCATTTCATTGTTGTTCACAAAAACCTTTATTTCGTCGGTTTGCAGTTCGCCGCCAATATCGTTCGGGTTTAAAAATCGGGCTTGGGCGGTAAAAGTTATAAATTGGGGAGTCGATTCTATAATTTCAATATGTTCAACACCAATAAATTGCGGTTTTTCGGTAACGGTACAGGCGAGTTGCATAACGCCTATTGTTAATAAGATTATCAGTTTTTTAACGGCCATTTTTTAGGATTTAGTGTATCTTCACTCTTTAAAACGAGTGCCGTAACAATGGGTAAAGATACTATAGTTATTCGAGAAATTGAGCCCCAGGATAACCAGCAAATCGAGCAGGTGATAAAGGCCTGTTTCCATGAGTTTAAAATTCCGTTGGAAGGTACGGCATACACCGATCCTGAAACCTCGAAAATGTACGAGGCTTATCAAAATGAAAACGACGTTTATTATGTGGTTGAAGCCGATGGCGAAATATTGGGCGGTGGTGGAATCAAACCTTTAAGGGATTACGAAAAGGACGTTTGCGAAATCCAGAAAATGTATTTTTCGCCTAAAGTTAGGGGCAAAGGCTACGGAAAAATCCTTTTTGAAAAATGTATGGAAACTGCCAAAAATAGGGGATACAAAACCTGTTATTTAGAGTCGGCTTCACAGTTAAAAGCCGCCATCCATATTTATGAAAGTTTCGGCTTTGAACATTTAAAAAGTGCTTTGGGCAATACAGGGCATTATTCCTGCAGTGTGTGGATGACAAAATCGCTATAAATAAATGAAGTTAAAGGCCATAAAATATAAATTTCATGACGAATTGGGGGCGGTGTACCCTGCCGAGGAAATTGATAGTTTCTTTAATATTTTGGCAGAAATCTATTATGGTGTAAAACGCATTCAATTGGCCACAAACCCCGATTTGGCTATAAATAATCCCGAAAAGATTTTAAAAGCCCTGGCCAAGTTAAAAAAGGAACAGCCCATTCAATACATTACTGGCCAAACCGAGTTTTACGGTATGCCGTTTAAGGTTAATGAAGGAGTTCTTATCCCGAGGCCAGAAACCGAAGAATTGGTAGAGTGGTTATTGAAAAAAGCAAAACCTGGCGAACCAATCAATATTTTGGATGTGGGCACGGGCAGTGGCTGCATAGCCATATCGTTGGCCAAACATTTGCCCCAGGCCAAGGTGTTTGCTATCGATATAAGCCCAAAGGCCCTTATGGTGGCAAAGCTAAACGCTGAATTAAATGAGGTTAAGGTGCTTTTTAAAGAAGCCGATATTTTAACCTTAAAAACATGGAGCGAACCGGTTAAATTCGATTTTATCGTATCAAACCCACCATATGTCCGCGAAAAGGAAAAACAATATATGAAACCAAATGTTTTGGATAACGAACCGCATTTGGCACTTTTTGTAAAGGACGAAGACCCTTTGTTGTTTTATAAAACGATAACGGATTTTGCCATAAATAACTTAAATGAAAGTGGGGTGTTGTTTTTTGAAATCAATGAATTTTTGGGCAAAGCCATGATCGATTTATTGAGGCACAAAAACTTTCAAAATATAGAACTGAAACAAGATATCTTTAAAAAAGATAGAATGATTAAAGCCGAAAAAAACAATGGATGAGATAAAGCAGCGCATTGAAGCATTAAGGAACGAACTGCGGGAGCACAATTACAACTATTATGTGCTGGACAATGCCGCGATTTCAGATTTTGAATTCGATATAAAATTGAAGGAACTTCAAACGTTGGAAGACCAGTATCCTGAGTTTTTCGATGCCAATTCGCCCACACAGCGCGTTGGTGGTGAAGTGACCAAAAAATTTGAAACCATTGTGCATGAAAACCGCATGTATTCTTTGGATAATTCCTACTCTAAAGAAGACCTGGAAGATTGGGAAAAACGCATAAAAAAACTGGTTGAAGGCGCTATTCAGTACACCTGCGAGCTTAAATATGATGGGGCTTCCATTAGTATAACCTATGAAAATGGGTTGTTGGCAAAAGCCGTGACCCGCGGCGACGGTTTTCAGGGCGATAACGTTACGGCCAACGTAAAAACCATCAAATCGGTACCTTTGAGATTAAAAGGCGATTTTTCTGAAAAATTTGACATCCGTGGCGAAATAGTGCTGCCCTTTGAAGGCTTCAATAAAATGAATGAAGAGCGCATCAAAAACGGGGAAGAACCTTATAGGAACCCCAGAAACACAGCCTCAGGAAGTTTAAAATTACAGGACAGTGCCGAGGTGGCCAAACGCCCATTGGAATGTTTGCTCTATAATTTAACCGGAACCAATTTAGGTATTGAAAATCAATTTGAAGGGCTCGAAAAAGCCAGGAAATGGGGCTTTAAAGTACCCGATACGGCAAAATTAGTGAATTCCATCGATGAGGTTTTAGAGTTTATCGAGTATTGGGATATCCATAGGCACAAGTTGCCTTACGAAACCGATGGTGTGGTAGTAAAGGTGAACAGTTTGCAACAACAGGAAGAGTTGGGCTACACCGCCAAAGCACCACGTTGGGCCATGGCTTATAAATTTAAGGCCGAACAGGTTTCCACACGATTAAACAGCATTGTGTATCAAGTGGGGCGCACGGGAGCCATTACGCCTGTGGCCAATTTAGAACCGGTTGAACTGGCCGGAACTACCGTAAAACGAGCCTCGTTGCACAATGCCGATCAAATTGAAAAGTTGGATGTTAGAGTGGGCGATGAAGTTTATGTTGAAAAAGGTGGCGAGATCATTCCTAAAATTTTAGGGGTCGATTTATTGAAACGCTTGCCCGACTCGCAGCCTATAAAATATATTGAAAATTGCCCCGAATGCGGCACAAGATTGGTGAGGCAAGAGGGCGAAGCCCAACATTATTGCCCTAATTATAATGGCTGTAAACCACAAATTATTGGCAGGATTCAGCATTATATTTCCAGAAAAGCCATGGATATTGAAGGTTTGGGGGGCGAAACTGTAGCGCTTTTGGTTAATGCGGGTTTAATTTCAAATTATTCTGATTTGTATGAATTGACCAAAGAACAGATCATTCCGTTGGAACGCATGGCCGAAAAAAGTGCCGAAAATATGGTAAACGGCATTCAACAATCCAAGCACATACCTTTTGAGCGCGTTCTGTTCGCATTAGGTATTCGTTTTGTTGGCGAAACCGTGGCCAAAAAGCTGGCTAAACACTATAAAAGCATCGAGGCCATTGCCGGGGCATCACAGGATGATTTGGTGAATGTTGATGAAATAGGCTCCAAAATTGCAGAGAGTGTACTGGCTTTCTTTTCTTCCGAAGAAAACATAAAAATTATTGAAAGGCTGAAGCATTTTGGGGTTCAATTGGAAATTTCGGCCGAAGAATTGGAAGGAAAAACGAATGTTTTAGAAGGGCAAACTATTGTGGTTTCCGGGGTTTTTGAGTCAATTTCCAGAAACGAATTGAAGAAGTTGATTGAAGATAACGGAGGCAAGGTTAGCAGTTCCATTTCTTCAAAAACCAGCTATATTGTTGCTGGAGACAATATGGGGCCGAGCAAAAAAGCAAAAGCCGAAAGTTTGAAAATTGAAACAATAAACGAGTATTTATTCTTACAAAAAATTGCAAAAAAATAAATTTTATCGATAAAAGGTTGTTTTTTTACGATTAAAATACATTTTTTTGTTTATATTTGCCCTAAGCTAAAAAAAGTCTCTCATGTCCAAGTCGAAAGTCTTGATAGGTATTGTAGTGTTGTGCTATGTGCTGTTCGTTGTATTTGAGTTTAGTGGGTACGTTAATACAGCCTATTACTTTCATTCGCTAATTGCTCCGCTCATTACTTTAATTTATATTCTTTTCGTTAGAAAAAAAAGTCGTCTTTTTTTATTGTTTCTTTTGTGTTATTCAGTGTCCGACTTGTTGGGTCTGGTTCTTGATGTCCTGCCCATAATCAAAACGCAAAAGTTGTACAATTTTGAATATTATTTCGGAAACTTGCTGTATATGTTTTCGTATATGTTTTTGATTGTTAAGATCTGCAAATCAATTAATATAGGCCTTTTGTTGAGGCATTTTAAAATACACACAATAGCGCTTACGGCTTTAGGTTTTTATTTTGTTTATGTTTTGCAGGAAATTATAAGCAGTGGTTTGGTTGTTGAAGGTGATTATTATTTTGAGTTGATTTATAATATAACCACCGTTTTGTTGCTGCCACTGTCTTTGCTCAATTATTTTTATAGAGATAATAAAAAAGCTTTGTACCTCTTTTTAGGGTCGTTATGTATTGTTTTTTCAGAAGTGATGGATGTGGCCCACATTTATGTTAAGGAAATGTATGTGTTGAATTTTTTATCAACTACGTTGGCCTTGATAGCTTTTTACTTTTATTACCAACAATCAAAATTCAGTAATGTAGCAAATAGGCACAAGCATTTTAGGCCGGTATAAATTTTAAAGTACAAAACCAGGTTAAGATGTTTTTATAGAGCTATTTGTAATATAAGTTTATCATTTTTAGTGTTTTTTTCGATAAACTGACATTTTTTGAATTAATTTCATCGATAAAACACGTTTTTATTCGATTAAATAAAAATCAGTCATATATTTGTACTAACCTACTTATATATGTTATGGAAAATTGGTGCGATAAGCATTCCGATATGGTTTTTGTTGGACTCTTTTTGTTGGTGTTACTTGCAATATGTAGTACTGCTTTTACTGAAAACATTCTGAATTTACGATTTGTTATACTTTTAACCGTGCCGTTATTTGCGGTTTTATATTTTTTAAAAAGCCGAGCGCCCAGCCCATTGATGGGTTTCTTTTTGCTGTTTGCTTTTTTAGGAAATGCTTTTTCAATAATTTTTTCAGAAGCCAAGTACGTTGGTGTTTCTAACATTTTGTATTTAGCGGCTTCGGTTTGTTTGCTAATAAATGTGCAGCCAAAGTTTAAACGGTCAATGCAAAATAAAAATTCGTGGTTGGTGTCTTATTTGTTGGGAATGTTCGTAATAGGGCTGTGCTTCCTGTTTGAAATTACCCATGTTTTCAGTCTTCTTGTCTTGAAAGATATAGAGTTTTATGTGTTTGTTTTTCAGGGGATAGGTTTGTTGCTTTTGGTGTTTATGTCTTTTGGGGTTTATTTAAATACCCAAAGCCCATCGGCCATTAGTTTTCTTGTGGCTAGCATTTCTTTTGGTTTCGCTTTGGCAGTAAGCTATATTTCTGCTTTTTACCTTTACGATTGGGCTTTCGTGCAATTGAGCAGTTTGTTTTATTTAAGTGGACTTTACTTTATGTTTAAATACCTATTGATGGAAAACAAAAAGAAGACAAAAATAACCAAGCGAATTGAAGAGTGCGAGGTGCTTTATTCTGAAATAGTATATGCTTAAACAATAATGGAAGTGCCGTTGGCCGATTTGTTCTTGTTGCTGTCAAAATAAAAATCGATTTTCCCAAGGTTGATGCCATAGCAGCCCACTTGGTTTACCAGCATATTTTTTCCGTCCATATTTTTAACTATTGTTGGTTTTGAAAGAAAGGTATGGGTGTGCCCTCCAATAATGAGGTCGATGTCTCGGGTGGCTTCGGCTAGTTTTAAATCGCTTATTTTGTTGTTTTTATAATGGTAGCCCAAGTGCGAAAGGCAGATAATTAAATCGCATTGCTCTTCGGTTTTCAAAATTCGGGTCATTTCTTGCGATGTTTCGATGGGGTCTAAATATTTAGTTTCTTTAAACATGGCGGGGTCAACCAAACCTTCCAGTTTTATGCCCAGCCCGAAAACTCCAATTTTTATATGTCCTTTTTTGAACACTTTATAAGGTTTGGTGTGTGTGTCCATAATGGTGTTTGAAAAATCGTAATTTGCCGTAATAAACTGGAATTCGGCATGTGGCAATTGGGCGTACAGCCCCTCAATGCCATTGTCGAAATCGTGGTTGCCAATAGTAGCGGCATCATATTTTAGTTTGCTCATCAATTTAAATTCCAATTCGCCACCGTAATAATTAAAATACGGGGTGCCTTGAAAGATATCGCCCGCATCCAGCAAAAGCGTATTGGGGTTTTCTTTTCTAATGGAATCAATTAAACTGGCGCGCCGGGCTACACCGCCTTTGTTGGCATTTCGGCCATCTTCGGGACCAAAAGCATCGATATGGCTGTGCACGTCGTTGGTGTGCAGTATGGTTACTTTTTCGATGCTTTCAAACGAAGTAAAAGATTGTAGTCCAAAATTTCCTATGGTAGCCAAAGCAGTGCCGGCAGCGGTGTGTTGTATAAATTTCCTGCGTTTCATCCTGGTTATTTTTGTTGAATAAATCTATTGTCCCGCACTGGGGCAATCGTGTCTTTTCGTTTGAAGTTATCAATCAAAGCATTTCTAATTTTATAGTTTAAAACATAAACGCTATCGTTGGGTTTAAAAAAGCTCATGTTGTCGCCGCCGTTGTACAGGTAGTCGTTAGTGGCCACATAATAGGTGCTGTTTTCAATAATTTCCTTACCATTTATTTTTGCTTCGGAAACTTTGAATTCTTTATCTAAAATGAGTTTTAATTTCGAAACGGGGTGTGCTCTTTTGGCGCGACTTAAATAATTTACCAATCCATTTACCTGCGTTCCTTTTAATGCCACAACAACAATGCTGTTTTCAAAAGGCATGAGCTGGAAAGCGGTACGTTTTGTAACACGGCCCTTTGGTAAAATTGAGCGGATACCACCGTGGTTTAGCAGCACCATATCAATATCTTTACCTGTTCTTTTCCTAAAAACGGGGTTGGCTTCTTCGTAAACGGCATCGGCCATAAAATTGCCCAAGGCGGTATTCAATTCGCCATCATTTTTGGTGTAGGTATCTGCCGAATATGCCAAAACACTGTCCAAATCTCTTTGGATATTGTTGCGGTATGGCTTAACAAAAGCTTCAATTTCGGGGTTTGAGACTAAGCTGTCGGTGATTGTTATCTGTTTGCCTTCAATTTTTGAAAGATGCCGTTCAGATGGTTTGCACCCACAAAAAATTAAAAAATTTAACAAAATAAATAAATGTGTAATCCTCATGTGTAAATCAAATAAATGAATGTACTTTTGCTACCTTTGCGAAAAGGATAAAGGTAAATGATTTTAAAGGGTTTTAAGGAAAAATCTAATAAAAAATACTTGAACAAATTGTTATCGGAAAGGCAAGCCAATGTTAACGATGATAAGATTATAAGTTTAGGAATTATCTTTAATATAGACGAAGCTGATAGCTTTGAGCAGTTTAGGAAATTGGCCGATTATATTAATGTTAGGCCAAACAGGGTGAAAATTATCGCCTTTTCGGAAAACGAAAAAGAAAACATAAATACTTGGGATGCCTGTTACAATCCGAAGGATTTTGGATGGAAGGGCACCGTTAAAAATACCGAGCTCCAAGAGTTTTTAAATACCCAATTTGATGCGCTGGTAAGCTATTATGAAGGTGATGTTTTGGAGTTGAAGTTGATAACGGCGCTTTCAAAAGCAAAATTGAAAATCGGTATTTTACAGACCGATGAGCGTTTAAACGACATAATAATAAAAACCCCTTTAAAGGAATTCAATTCTTTTAAAAAGGAAGTACATAAGTACCTAACCATTTTAAATAAAATATAAGTAATAATGAGTAGTAAGTTTTTAGGAACGGGAGTGGCATTGGTAACACCTTTTAATTCAGATTTGAGTGTGGACCATGGCGCTTTGTCCGATATTGTAAATTTTAATATAGACAATGGCGTGGAGTACCTTGTGGTATGTGGCACCACGGCCGAAACGGCAACCCTTACTAAAGAAGAGAAAAAAACAGTTTTACAAACCGTTATAAAAGCGAGCAGCGGGCG
>CAZZDI010000001.1:45985-47798 GCA_964653155.1 uncultured Flavobacteriaceae bacterium
ATCGGCGTAAAAGAAGCGGGTAACAGCATTTCTCAATATTATGAGTTGATTAAAAACAAACCAGAAGATTTCTTGATTATTTCAGGAGATGACGATTTAGCGTTGGGTGTGGTTTTGGCCGGTGGAGCAGGTGTTATTTCTGTAATAGGGCAAGGCTTTCCAAAGGAATTTTCAGAAATGATCCGTTTAGGGTTAAAAGGCGATGCCAAAGCGGCCTTTAAACTGCATTTTAAATTGATTGATGTTATTGGCTATATTTTTGAAGAAAACAACCCTGCCGGGATTAAAGGCGTGTTTGAAGCCTTGGGACTTTGTAAAGACGCCGTTAGGTTGCCATTGGTGCCTGCTTCAAATGGGTTAAAAGCTAAAATTGCCGATTTTGTAAAACAGTTTTAGTGAGCGTTTCAAAAGTCAAGTTAAAAAAAGCAGTATAGAATTTTTGGTGTTAAATATAACTTAAACCTTCCTTTTACTGCCTTTAAGCCATTATTTTAGCGAAGAAATATTATTTTTAAAATCCATAATAATAGCTTAATTTTGCAAACTGTAATAAAAATAAATGAATAGATTTTTTTACATATTGGCACTGGTTGCCGTTTTAACCGGGTGTAGCGAATACCAAAAAGCCTTAAAGTCTGAAGATATCGCCACCAAGTTTAAATTGGGAGAAGAGTTGTACAACGAAGGTCATTTTTCAAAGGCTAACCGATTGTTTGCCCAAATTGTACCCAATTACAGAGGAAAACCGCAGGCCGAAAAATTGATGTACCTGTACGCCAATTCATTTTACGAAATGAAGGACTATTACGTTTCGGGCTACCAATTTGAACGTTTTGCAACCAGTTATCCGAATAGTGAAAAATTGGAAGAAGCCTCATTTTTAAGTGCAAAAAGTTATTACATGCTTTCTCCGGTATATTCAAAAGACCAATCGGAAACCAAAGATGCCATTGAAAAGCTTCAGGATTTCATCAACGTGTTTCCAGATTCAGAATATATTTCCGAAGCGAGCAAATTGGTTCACGAGTTGGATTACAAATTAGAAAAAAAGGCATTCGAAATTGCCAAACAATACAATACCATTTCAGATTATCCGGCTTCCGTAAAGTCGTTCAGTAATTTTATTTTTGAATTTCCCGGGTCGAGATTACGCGAAGAAGCCTTGTTTTACAGACTGGATTCAGCCTATAAATTGGCAATGAACAGTGTAGAAATGAAACGCACCGTTCAAGACGGTATCGTGATGCTGAAAAAAAGCAGATTGGAAGAAGCCAAAGAATTTTCGGAGGCTTTTAAGGAAGCTTACAACAGTTCCAAGCATATTGAAGAAGTGAACAAAATGCAGGCAGATATTGCCGAAGAATTAAAGAGTTACAGCGCAAAAAGTTAAATATCACAACAATGGATTTAAAAAAAATCAATGCTCCGGTAAATACGGTAACGTACGACAGAAATCAAATAGATGAGCCTACAGAGAACATCTACGAGTCTATTTCTATCATTGCAAGACGTGCAGAACAGATCAATACAGAAATCAAAAAAGAGCTTATTGATAAACTGGAAGAATTTGCCACGTACAACGACAGCCTAGAGGAAGTCTTTGAAAACAAAGAGCAGATTGAGGTTTCTAAATTTTACGAAAAGTTACCAAAGCCACACGCATTGGCCGTACAGGAATGGCTTACCGATAAAATTTATTTTAGAAATACAGAAGAAGATTCTAAATAATTATTTCTAAATTTAATCACCATTTAGCAAACTCCAAAACCGTTTTTATAAATGGCTTTGGAGTTTGTTTGGTTATTATTGAAAA
>CAZZDI010000001.1:47898-57966 GCA_964653155.1 uncultured Flavobacteriaceae bacterium
CCATCGGCGAAAGATTTTATTACACCCCTTACTTTATCCACGCTATCAAAGCACCCGGTACAATCGGCTTTTACCAATGAAGACGATGAAAATGCCGTTTGGAACAACCATGTCGATTTGGGTTTATGGGCCGATTTGTTTGTTATCGCTCCGGCAACCGCAAACACGCTTTCAAAAATGGCCAATGGTGTTTGCGATAATTTGTTGATGGCGACGTACCTATCGGCCAAATGTCCCGTGTATTTTGCTCCGGCAATGGATCTGGATATGTACAAACACGAAAGTACCTTGCATTCCTTGGAAACTTTAAAAAGCTACGGAAATATTATGATTTCTGCCGAAAGCGGCGAATTGGCCAGCGGATTGGTTGGCGAGGGCCGAATGGCCGAGCCTGAAACTATCGTAGATTTTATTGAAAATGATATTTTAGGAAAATTGCCGTTACGCGGAAAAAAGGTGTTGATTACAGCTGGGCCAACTTACGAAGCCATTGACCCCGTGCGTTTTATCGGCAATCATTCCAGCGGAAAAATGGGATTCGAAATCGCCAAAGCGGCCGCCAACCTCGGCGCCAAAGTGGTTTTGGTTTCGGGGCCAACGCATCAAAAAGCAGCGCACAGCTTAATAGAAGTGATACCCATAACCAGTGCCCAAGACATGTACGAGGCCGTTCACCAGCATTTTAAAACGGTTGATGTGGCTATCCTTTCTGCAGCGGTGGCCGATTTTACCCCAAAAGAAGTAGCCCAACAAAAAATAAAAAAGAAGACCGATACGTTAACTTTAGAGTTGACCAAAACCAAAGATATTTTGGCTTCTTTGGGTGCCATTAAAAAACAACAATATTTGGTCGGTTTTGCTTTAGAAACCAATAATGAATTGGAAAATGCAAAAGGAAAACTAAAAAAGAAAAATTTAAACTTAATTGTTTTAAATTCGTTGAATGATAAAGGTGCCGGATTTAAAGGCGACACCAATAAAGTCACTTTTATTGACCATAACGATAAAATCACCGAGTTTGAATTAAAATCGAAAGCCGAAGTGGCCGCCGATTTAATGAATAAAATTATATCTGAAATTGATGCGTAACATACTGTTTTTATTGATATTTTGTTTTTCCGTAAACGGATTTTCACAAGAGTTGAATTGTAATTTAGTCGTGAATGCCGAACAAACGGGCAACGAAAACTTCCCCATTTTTAAAACCCTCGAAAAAGAACTCACCGAGTTTGTAAACAACCGAAAGTGGACCAATAAAACCTTTAAGCCACAAGAACGCATCAATTGCAGTATGGTGATTAACATTAGTAATTACAGTGGCGAAACCTTTCAAGGCACGCTTCAGGTGCAATCGTCGCGACCGGTATATGGTTCCTCATTCAGTACGCCAGTTTATAATTTCAACGATAAGGATTTTACATTTCGGTATTTGGAATATCAGAATTTAATTTATAATCCATCGCAATTCGAATCAAATTTAGTATCAGTTTTGGCTTATCATATCTACATGATTTTAGCCTTGGATGCCGACACTTTTGAACAAAACGGCGGCGACGAATATTACAAACAGGCGCAAATTATTACCAACTATTCGCAGCAAGGCAATTTTAAAGGCTGGAAGGTTGAGGACGGGCTCCAAAGTCGCTTTGCTCTAATCGATAATGTATTGTCGCCTACATTTAAAGAATACCGCGATGTGCTTTTTACCTACCACCGCAACGGTTTGGATGTAATGAGCGACAATGTAAAGGAAGGAAAGGACGAAATCGCTTCGTCGCTACAAAGTTTTCAAGCCATGAACAGCCGCCGCCCAAACTCCTTTTTGTTGCGCACTTTTTTTGATGCCAAGGCCGATGAAATTGAACAAATTTTTACCGACGGCCCCAACGTGAACATCGCTAAAGTTAAGGAAACCCTTCAAAATGTGGCGCCCATGCACAACAGCAAATGGCAAAATATCAAATTTTGATTTGAACAAGTTGGAAGCTTGAAGTTGATTGCCGAAAACCGAGACCAAGACTGAGGCCGAAAACTGAGACTGCAAACGGAGTACTGAAAACTGAATACTAAAATATGCTAACCGCTCTATCCATAAAAAATTACGCCTTAATCGATCATTTACAAATCGATTTTAACGATGGCTTTTCCATTATAACAGGAGAAACCGGTGCCGGAAAATCTATTTTGCTAGGTGGCTTGTCTTTAATTTTGGGCAAACGTGCCGATTTAAGTAGTTTGAAAGACACTTCCGAAAAATGTATTATCGAAGCTGTTTTCAATATTTCAAATTACAACTTAAAAACGCTTTTTAAAGAACAGGATTTCGATTTTGAGGAACAAACCATCATCCGTCGTGAAATTTTGCCGTCCGGAAAGTCGAGGGCATTTGTTAACGATTCGCCCGTAAATTTAAGCAGTCTTCAGCTTTTGGGAGAACGTTTAATTGACATCCATTCGCAGCACCAAACATTGGAATTGACGAGTAACGAATTCCAATTTCAGGTGATTGATGCTTTGGCGAAAAGCGAAGCAAAATTGAGAGAGTACAAAGAAACCTTTAAAGATTATAAAAAGCTAAAAAAGGAACTTGACCAGCTGATAGCTTCAAAAGCAGAAGCCATAAAAGAGCACGATTACAACGTGTTTTTGCTCAATGAATTGGTAGAAGCGCAATTGGTTGATGGTGAATTGGAGCAATTGGAAGAGGAGTACGAAACCCTAAATAACATTGAGGGCATCAAGGAAAAATTGGGTGAAGCCTATCAATTACTGAGTGATGACGAAATTGGGGTGCTGTCTTCTTTAACCACATTAAAAAACGCTTTCCAAAAGCTATCTGGTTTTTCGTCAAAATATGAAGACCTTTACAATCGCGCCAACAGCAGTTTAATTGAAATGGACGATTTGTTTGGCGAGGTTAATAACCTGCAGGAAGCATTGGATGCCGATCCGCAGCGTTTGGAAGTGGTGGATACGAAGTTGAAAACGCTTCACAATTTAATGCAGAAACATTCGGCAGCCGATGTTTCGGAATTGATTGCGATTAAGAATGAGTTGGAAGACAAAGTATCGGTTACCGAAAACCTCGATGGAAATATCCAGAAAAAGGAAGCCGAAATCGCTTCAAAAGCCAATGATTTGGATGCCATTGCGGCAAACCTTCATAAAAAACGTACCGAGGTGATTCCATCACTAAAAAAACAATTGGAAACTATTTTGGCGAGTTTGGGCATGCCCAATGCCCAATTCAAAATCGAGGCTGTTTTAGGCAAAGCCTTTTTAGCCAACGGCAAAGACGAATTATCCTTTTTGTTTTCGGCGAATAAAGGGGGGCATTTCAACGAACTTAAAAAAGCCGCTTCGGGTGGTGAATTGTCGCGTATTATGTTGGCTATAAAATCGGTTTTGGCGAAATACATCCAACTGCCCACCATCATGTTCGATGAAATCGATACTGGGGTTTCGGGCGAAATTTCCAATAAAATGGGCGATATTATGCTCGAAATGAGCAAAACCATGCAGGTATTTTCCATCACACATTTGCCTCAAATTGCTGCCAAAGGGCATTCGCATTTTAAGGTGTTTAAAGAAGATGTAAACGAGGTGACCCAAACCAATTTAATAAAGTTGAACCACGACGAGCGCATTGTGGAAATTGCACAAATGTTGGGCGGTAAAGAGATGTCGTCTTCGGCCATTGCCCACGCCAAAGAATTACTCAACTAAAATAATTATTGTTTTCGTCAACCTGTGTCGCGCTGAGCTTGTCGAAGTGTCTTTTCTTAAATATTTGGTTTTTAGTTTCATGTTTTTTGTTGAGCATGTTTGTGGATAACCATCATCCCTAATTATCGGGACAGGTTAACGAACAATCCCAAAAAATAAAGCACTTCATTATCAGGTTACAAAAACATAAAATTAAATACTATATTTACCCTCTCATAAAATAAAGACTAATCAACGTATAAAACACGACATATGTATAATTTACTAAAAGGAAAAAGGGGAATTATTTTCGGAGCTTTAGATTCAAATTCAATCGCTTGGAAAACAGCCGAGCGCGTACATGAAGAAGGTGGTGAGTTTGTATTGACCAACGCTCCGGTGGCGATGCGTATGGGGCAAATTAACGAACTGGCCGAAAAAACAGGTGCACAAATTATTCCTGCCGATGCCACTTCCGTGGAAGATTTAGAAAACTTGATTGAAAAATCCATGGAAATTTTAGGTGGTAAAATCGATTTCGTTTTACACTCTATCGGAATGTCCATCAACGTTAGAAAAGGAAAACACTACACCGACCAAAATTATGAATGGACACAAAAAGGTACCGACGTTTCGGCAATGTCGTTCCATAAATTGATGCAGACTTTATACAAAAAAGATGCAATGAACGAGTGGGGAAGTATTGTAGCCCTGACTTACATGGCAGCGCAACGTGTGTTCCCAGATTATAATGATATGGCCGATAACAAAGCCTATTTAGAAAGTATAGCCCGTAGTTTTGGTTATTTCTTCGGAAGAGACAAAAAAGTACGTGTTAACACCATTTCGCAATCGCCAACGCCAACAACAGCCGGTAGCGGTGTAAAAGGATTTGATGGCTTTATTGCTTACGCCGATAAAATGTCGCCGCTGGGCAACGCCACAGCTATGGATTGTGCCAATTACACGGTGTCATTATTCAGTGATTTAACCAAGCGTGTAACCTTGCAAAACCTTTATAACGACGGCGGTTTCAGTAACATGGGGGTTAGTGATGCCGTAATGAGTACCTTTATGGGCGAGGACGAATAATTTATTTGAATAAGACCTATCGGGTTTTTAAAACCTGACAGGTCTAACAAAACCCCAAAAGGCTGTCTGAAAAGTTAAATTCTATGTCATATTGAGCCTGTCGAAATATCTCAATGTATTGGTAATCAATATGGATTTCGACAAGCTCAACCTGACAAACGGAAATTAAATGACTTTTCAGATAGCCTCTTTTTGTTACATTTGTGCTATGAATTTGGAATTTTCATTCATTATCCCCGTGTACAACCGTCCTGATGAAATTCAGGAATTGTTGCAAAGTTTTAGTGTTTTGGAAGGCGATACCGATTACGAAATTGTTATTGTCGAAGATGGCTCTGAACAATCATCAAAAACAGTGGTTGACGGATTTTCTGAAAAGTTAAATATCTCCTATTTCTATAAGGAAAATTCGGGGCCGGGCGATTCCCGAAACTTCGGTATGCAACACGCCAAAGGCAATTATTTTATCATTTTGGATTCCGATTGTATTTTACCCAAACAGTATTTAAACGAAGTTAAAAAAAGCCTGCCAACCGATTATGTGGATTGTTTCGGCGGACCCGATGCGGCTCACCAATCGTTTACCAATTTGCAAAAGGCCATTAATTTTTCAATGACCTCTTTTATCACCACCGGTGGCATTCGCGGTAGCAAAAATAGCGTGGATAAATTCCAACCGAGAAGTTTCAATATGGGGCTCTCCAAAAAAGCATTCGAGGCTTCAAAAGGGTTTGGGAGAATCCATCCTGGCGAAGACCCCGACCTTTCCATCCGGCTTTGGGATTTAGGCTTTAAAACCAAACTAATCCCCGAGGCTTTCGTGTTCCATAAACGACGAATTTCGTGGAGCACCTTTTACAAACAGGTGCACAAATTTGGGTTGGTTCGGCCTATTTTGAACAGTTGGCATCCGTCAACAAAAAAACTGACGTATTGGTTTCCGTTGCTGTTTAGTTTGGGCTTGGTGGTTTCGGTTTTATTGTTGATATTTCAAATAGATTGGCTTTTTAAATTGTATTTGCTGTATTTTGTGTTGGCATTTATTTTGGCCTTATTAAGTACGAGCAGCCTGGTAGTCGCCATATTGTCCGTGCCAGCTATTCTGGTACAGTTTTTAGGGTATGGCTACGGGTTTTTAAAATCGACTTGGGCGGTTTCAGTCTTAAAGAATAATCCTGAAATCCGTTTTCCAAAATTATTCTTCAAACAGAAATGATAAAAAAAGTAAAAGGCAAAATACTAACATCGATAAAGAACAAGCGCATCAATGTGTTTTTGCTGTTTTTTCTGTTTGCTTTTATTATTTTAATTTTCACAAAACTGTCAAAAGAATACACCAAAACCCTCGCTTTGGGCATTGAAAAGATAAATGTACCACAGGAATATATCATTTTGAATGATTCGTCAAAAATCAATATCACCTTAAAAACCCATGGTTTTAGGTGGTTGAAATACGCTGTGTCACGGCCTAAAATTCAAATCGATTTCAGTCAGGATGTGTATAAAAAAGGGGCGGTTTTCGAGTGGAGCAAAAGCAAAGCCTTTTTAAACAATACGCAGTTTGATAAGCAAGTGGAATTGTTGAGCATGAGCCCCGACACCTTAAGATTCCGCTATGGCGTGAACTTAATAAAAAGGGTGCCAGTAAAAATAAACTCTGATGTTACTTACAGTTTGGGTTACGATATTTCGGAAAAAATAGAAGCAGATCCCGATTCTATTACGGTGGTTGGGCCCAATATTGTGGTTTCGAAAATTGAGGCCTTGGAAACTGAAAAGTTGAGTTTGGCCAATGTGCGTTCCAATGTGAGCCAAACGGTAAAGCTGAAATTACCCGGCAACCAGGCCGATTTGCAATTTTCGGCGGAACAAGTGACGCTAAAAGCACAAGTTGAAAAATTTACCGAAGGTACTTTAAAAATACCCGTAACTGTGGAGAACGTTCCGGCTGGTGTGGTTGTGAAATATTTTCCTAAAAGCGTAAGCGTATCATATTATGTGAGCTTGAGCCATTTTGCATTGGTGACCGAAAAAGATTTTAAAGTGGTTTGCGATTATTCCAAAACCACCGAAAACCAGTCGTTTTTAATACCCGAATTAACGGTTTGGCCAAAGGCGGTAAAGAATGCCAAGGTGAACCAGCAACATGTAGAATTCATAATTACAAAATAATGATAGTAGGGCTTACAGGCGG
This sequence comes from uncultured Flavobacteriaceae bacterium, assembly GCA_964653155.1. Classification (GTDB taxonomy): domain Bacteria; phylum Bacteroidota; class Bacteroidia; order Flavobacteriales; family Flavobacteriaceae; genus Flavisericum. Next base: position 54,890 of record CAZZDI010000001.1, read on the forward strand.
CATTGGCAGCGGAAAAACTACCGTAGCAAAAGAATTTGAAAAATTGGGCGTTCCGGTGTACATTGCCGATGAGGAAGCCAAAAAACTCATGAACCGTTCGCCGGTTATTCAGCGCGAACTCACCCATTTATTTGGTAAAGATGCTTACGTTAATGGCGAACTCAACCGGCCATTTATCGCCAACATTATTTTTAACGATAAGTCTTTTTTGGAAAAAATGAACGCCATTGTGCACCCTAGAGTGGCCAAGCATTTCAATAAATGGATTTTTAAGCAAAATGCGCCATACGTGATTAAGGAAGTGGCCATTCTGTTCGAAAATGGGGGAGACCAAGCTTGCGATTACATCATCACCGTGGTGGCGCCAAAAGCCGTTCGGATTAAACGATTGCTTGAACGCGATAACACTTCAAAGGAAAAAATAGAGGCTATTATGAACAACCAATGGAGCGATGCGGATAAAGCCAAGCGTTCGCATTTTGTTATCAATAATATAAATTTAAACGATACCAAGGCTCAGGTTTTACAAATCCATCAAGAAATTCTTAAAAATATTAAAATTTAACATTTTTGTTAACATTAGGTTAAAACCCCAGTTTACTAAATGTTAAAATGTTAATTTTGAATGATGAGCAAAAAAATATTTGTCCTGTTGATAATACTCATGAGCCTATCGCTTATAGGTATTATTTCCATTCAAGCTTATTATATCAACAATTCGGTGCAGAACGAAAAAGAACGTTTTAAATCGAATGTGGTTACGGTACTCAATAATGTCTCGAACACCATTGAAGAGAACGAATTCGAGAGGTACTTTTCAGAATATTTAAGTTTGGATAAAGAAAAAAAAGTGGATGAGGATGCCGTTTCGCAGCTATTGATTTACCGAAAAAACAACAGTACCAAAGAAACCCTCATTTATAGAAGCAACGTTTTAGAAGAAAACTATAAACTATCTTCGTCGCTCTTTGACATTGGTTTAGATAGCCTCGATATAAAAAATATTATAGGGAATTCCAGTACAGAAATCTATAAAGATTTAGAGCCGTCAGACAAAGATTTGAAAAGCCCGATAACAAGTATAGTAAGGAGCGGCACCATTGATGAAGCACAAAAGTTGTATTTGGAAAAAAACTTTAAAGATGCCTTAAAGACAACACCTGTTCATGAGCGGGTTTCCAAAAATGAAATTAAGGAACTGCTCTCCGAAAAATTAAAAAAATACGGTGTAAATATTGAATTTGAATTTGCCATTTATGCCAACGATTTGGCAACCAAGGTAAGAAGTGACGATTTTGAATACGATGCCCATTCTACTTTTGGCGTACCCATTTTTTATGACGGAAACAACCGAAGCCTGTACCGACTGTTAGTAAACTTTCCGGATGACCGAAAGTTCATTCTGTCAACGGTAATAGGTATGGTTTTACTATCGGTGGTGTTTACCTTCATTATCATTTTGGCTTACGGAAGCGCCTTGATGCAGTTGGTAAAACAGCGCAAAATTTCAGAAATAAAAACCGATTTTATCAACAACATGACGCACGAGTTTAAAACGCCCATTGCAACCATTAACTTGGCTTTGGATGCCATCCGAAACCCTAAAGTGATTGAAGATAAAGAAAAGGTGATGCGCTACCTTACCATGATCAAGGAAGAAAACAAGCGCATGCACGCCCAAGTTGAAAATGTATTGCGGATATCTAAACTAGAAAAAAATGAACTGAACATTAGTAAAGACCGTGTAGATCTGCACGATTTGGTTGAAGATGCCCTAACCCATGTAGAGCTTATTGTTGAAGACCGCCAAGGCTATATCAAAACCTTTTTGGATGCCGAGCACTCTTCGGTTTTGGCCAACGAAACCCACTTTACCAATGTGATAGTAAACATGCTGGACAATGCCATTAAGTATTCTCCAGATGCCCCAAAAATAGAGGTCTATACCGAAAATGTTGGAAACAATATTATGTTAAAGGTAAAAGACCACGGTAGCGGCATGAGCAAAGCAGCTGCCAAACGGGTGTTCGAAAAATTTTATAGAGAACACACCGGCAACATCCACAACGTAAAAGGCCACGGTTTAGGTTTGGCCTACGTAAAACGGATTGTTGAAGACCACCAAGGTCACGTATCAGTAGAAAGTGAAAAAGACAAAGGAAGCACCTTTATAATCAAGCTTCCGCTAATATCGTAAACTATGGAAGAGCTTAAAAAAAGAATATTATTGGTTGAGGACGACCCCAATTTTGGAACCGTGCTTAAAGATTATTTAATGATGAACGATTACGAAGTTACCCATGCCAAAAACGGCATGGAAGGCTTCGAAAAGTTTAAAAAAGACGACTTCGATTTGTGCATACTCGATGTGATGATGCCTTACAAAGACGGCTTTACTCTGGCTAAAGAAATTCGCGAAAAAAACAGCGACGTGCCCATTATATTTTTAACCGCAAAAACCATGAAGGAAGATGTGTTAAAGGGCTATAAAGTAGGAGCAGACGATTATTTAAACAAACCGTTTGACAGCGAAGTGCTGCTCATGAAAATAAAGGCTATTATTCAACGTAAGGCCACCGAAACCATTTCGGATAGTAAGCAATTCGAGTTTAAAATTGGAAAGTTCGATTTGAATTCTAAACTACGGTTTTTGCGTTTTAACGGTGGCGAGCCCGTAAAATTATCGCCAAAGGAAAACGAACTGTTGCGTTTGTTGGCATTGCACGAAAACGACTTAATGCCCCGTGAATTGGCACTCACCAAAATATGGCGCGACGACAACTATTTTACCTCGCGTAGTATGGACGTGTATATTGCCAAATTACGTAAATACCTAAAACCAGATGAAAAAGTTGAAATCCTGAACATTCACGGAGAAGGTTTTAGATTAGTGGTTAACGAATAAAAAAAATTAGGTTTAAATATTGAAAATCCAGCTTTTGGCTGGATTTTTTTATTTTGGTTGATTTAACACTAAGGATGATTTTTTCACAAAGTCAAGTCTGTGCAAAACCTTATTCTGCTTCCTCCGGAAACGTAATATGTTGGTAAGCCCCCAAATCTGGTGAAGCGGTTCG
>CAZZDI010000002.1:0-19030 GCA_964653155.1 uncultured Flavobacteriaceae bacterium
TTAGAAATTGGGGCATTATTTTAAACCAGTTTTTGACTATATTTGAAAAAAGGGTCCAGCTTTAATTAAGCTAAACCCTCGATTTTTAACTTACACACTTTACGGGATAGTGTCTTTTTATGGATTAATTTTCAAAATAAACTATACGAACATCATACAATCGTCGCAGCTTTTTACTTCGCCGTAATAGGTTTCTCGGTACTTATGAAGTGTCTTTACCGGAAGCCCCAAAACATAGCGCTTAATATAAGTGACTTTTGTAGTGAGTTCGCCCATTTTTGGAGTATATCGCTTTTCGTATTTTGTATTTCTTTTTATATATAATATTTTCATTTGTGCTATTTTAAATTGAATTCTAAGGTCTTTCTAACCGCATTTCTATATTTCTGGCTTTAAACCCTTTGTCTTTAAACAAGTTAATGGCCGGATTTTCTTTATTAATGTGAATAGCTATATCGCCTTTACAATATTTTATGGTGTGCTCTATCAGTTTTTTTCCCAAACCTTTTCCCCTACATTCCCTTTTTACGGCTACATAAACCAAAATGTTTTCTGAGAGGTATTCGTTCATTCCCGTCCGGTTTACCACTACGGCACCTAAAATTTCGTCGTTTTCTTCCAAAACAAACACATAACCGCCCAAGCCGGGTATTTCTTTTGCGGCATACATTAAGGATTTTCTTATCGCGCTTTTTGAATCCCTGAACTTATCGAAGTTTTGAAACAAGAAATTGGTTACTCGGTTTATATCGAATATAGATAGCCTTGAAAAAGCATCATAGGTTTTAATGGTCATGTATTATGTTTTATGGCCTCCCTGTTGAACAGGATGGACTTAAAAATGGATTGAGATGATTTGCTAAAATGGAGCACAAAACCCAATGAAGGCGGGTTTGAGAAATAAAGCAAGATTGCTATTTAATCATTTAAATTTGCAGGAGGAATAAATTTTTCAGATTGAATTCTGAAAACCAGATAATTAAAATTGAAGATTCTGTGATTTTGTTTTTTGTGGATTCCCTTGTGCATGTTTTGCAAATTTACTAAAACCTATGGCCAATAGCAAATTACGCGCCTTTGGATAATCATAAAACCATGTTAAACAAAAAAAGCCCCCCGAAATGGGAGGCTTTATACTTTTTTTAAAACAAGCTATTTTATTTAGCCGGCTTTTCTGGCGCATTAAGTTTGCTACTCATTTCCATTGAAATGGCCGATTTATCAAACTTCAGCTTTCCTGCCAAAGTTTCAATAATGCAAGAGTTGTCCTTATCGTTTAGATCTGCAACTTTACCGTGCAAACCACTTTTGGTAACCACTTTATCACCTCGCTTTAGTTCGGCAGCAAATTTCTTTTCTTTTTTAGCACGTTTCATTTGTGGTGCGATCATAAAAAAATACACTACCACAAACATTAAAATTATTGGCAAAAAACCGCCTAATCCTTCTCCCATAATATATTAACTTTTAGCTTCTGCTTTATTTGGGTCTGGTTTTACAAACGCCGTTATTTTCACTATTTCGCTTCCTTTTTCGGTGTTGGCCGTAACGGTAATGGTTTTGGTGATTTTGTTTGAACCACTACCATTAAATTTTACGGTGAATTTACCTGACTCGCCCGGTGCCAATGGTTCGCGGCTCCAATCTTGGGGTACGGTGCACCCGCAAGAACTTTTAATATCGGTAATTACCAATGGGGCATCGCCCGTGTTTTTATAATTGAAAACCGTTTCAACAGCAGTTTTGGCTTCAATTTCACCAAAATCGTGCTCGGTTTTATCAAACTCAATTACCGGAAATTTAGAAGCTACGGCATCTCTTTCGGCCGCGGCTGCCACATTGCTTTCTTCAATTTTTTGAGCAGCATTTTCCTTACACGAAGTAAAGGCTACCAAACATAATGCACTTAGGCTTAAAATTATTTTTTTCATAAAATCAATATATTAATTTTTAAGGTGAACAAAAATAGGAATTATTAAAACCGATTAAAAATTTTTCGGGTTTTCTTAACAAAATCACATTAGGCCTCGACCCACTTTATTCAATTTATCTGAGGCTTCATATTCTTTAACCAACTTATCTAAAATACCATTGATAAAGATGCTGCTTTTTGGGGTGGAGTATTCCTTCGAAATTTCCAAATACTCGTTAATGGTTACTTTTACCGGAATGGACGGGAAATTTTTAAGCTCGCTAATAGCCATTTGCAACAAAGTATAATCTATTGAAGCAATACGCTCGGCATCCCAGTTTTTTGTTTTCGCCTCAATTTCCTTATTAATGGCAGAGCGGTTTAAAAGCGTTTTTCTAAACAGTTCGATGGCAAACTGTTTATCGTCAATATCTTTATACAATTTTGGTGTAAAAAAGTGCTCGTTACTGGTTAGCTTTGCTTTGCGCAACAACTTTAAAATTGTGGTGTTTACAGTGGGTAAATCGTCCAACCAAGTGAGGTTTTTATCCTCCAGATAATCGTAAAGTTTTTCGTTGGGGGCTATGATTTCCTTAAAGATATCGACCAAAAACGCTTTGTCTTCTTTAAAATCAGACACTCTGGTTTTCATGTATTCTTTGTAAAGGTCGCTCGCCGTTATGGCTTTGAAGATCACTTCAACATACTCATCGTCCAAATCCCAATAATTGGTATTATGCGCCTTAAACGCATCTTTAAGCGATTCATTTTCAGAAATCAACTTCAGTAATTGGTTGTTAACGAACTTTCTGTTAGGGTCTTTGTCTTCTTTGGTGGCCAAATGTTTGTTTTGCTTTTTGTGTAAATCGGTCTCGGCCTTTTTCTGAACTTCAACCAATAACGACATCAGCAGTAAATACAAATTGTACATATTGTCTATACTAAACAGCAAAAACTTTTGGTCTTTACTAAAATCGTCGCTTTCGCTCCCCTTAAAGGCATAAAGCGTTTGCATTACTTTTACACGGATATGGCGCCTGCTCAACATCATTACAAAGAACTGTTTTTTAAAAAAGATGAAATTTATCTTGGTTTTACGCGGCAAAAATAAAACTATATTTAAAAACTGCATACTTTTATTTACTTTATTAAAAAGGATTCGCCTTCTGAAAATCATTTTCATGGAAAACTTGACACAAAGCAAAACCAAAGCTTTAAAATATTTTTAACAATTAGCTAGCCCTGCCTCCTGCTTTGATTGGTATTTAAACCCTATATTTGCGTTCTACTTTAGGTTTATAATGAAGGAACTACAACACTTAAACAAATACTTTTTTAAATATAAAACGCATTTAATTTTAGGGGTTATCATCACCATTATAGCCCGTATTTTTTTGCTGTTCACGCCCCGCTATGTAAAGGAAATTTTTGTGGTTATTGAAAACTACATGGCCGGCGAAGTTACCAAAACGGCACTAAAATCTGAATTGACCGAGGTAATCCTGTTTATAATTGGTGCCGCAATTGTTGGCGGCATACTCACATTTTTTATGCGCCAAACCATTATTAATGTATCTCGCTATATTGAGTTCGATTTAAAAAATGAAGTTTACGAACAGTACCAAAAACTTTCACTGAACTTTTACAAAAAAAACAGAACGGGCGATTTAATGAACCGCATTACCGAAGACGTAGGCCGTGTGCGTATGTATGTTGGTCCCGCTTTAATGTACAGCATCAATACCATTACCCTATTTATCATCGTTATTATTTATATGGTAAATGCTTCGCCAAAACTAACGCTTTACACTATTGTGCCGCTGCCCATTTTATCGGTGATTATCTATAAATTAAGCAAGGAAATACACAAACGCAGCACCATAGTCCAAGAGTATTTATCGCAACTGTCCACCTTCACACAAGAATCTTTTAGTGGCATTTCGGTGATAAAAGCTTATGGCATAGAACCACAAACCTCTGCCAATTTTAAAACCTTGGCTAAAGAAAGTAAGGAAAAACAAATCAGTTTGGCCAATGTCCAGGCTTGGTTTTTCCCGATGATGATTTTACTCATTGGCACCAGCAACCTCATGGTGATTTATATTGGTGGCATGCAGTACATTAATGGCGAAATTGAAAGTGTGGGCACCATTGCCGAATTTATCATTTATGTAAACATGCTTACTTGGCCGGTGGCAACTGTGGGCTGGGTTACTTCAATAGTACAACAGGCCGAAGCCTCACAAAAGCGTATCAACGAATTTTTAAAAATAGAACCCGAAATAAAAAATACGTCCGCAACCGAAACCCAAATTGATGGCAACATCTGTTTCAACAATGTGTATTTTACTTATGACGACACCAATATCCAAGCTTTAAAAGGCGTAAGTTTTAACATTAAAGAAGGGGAAACTTTAGCCATTTTAGGAAAAACGGGGTCCGGAAAATCGACCATTTTAGATGTGATTGGGCGCCTTTACGACATTGACGAAGGCCATATTAGCATTGGCGGAACCGAAATAAAGCACCACCATTTAACCAGTTTGCGCGACAGTATTGGTTACGTGCCCCAGGATGCTTTTCTGTTTTCAGATAGCATTAAAAACAATATAAAATTCGGAAAACAGGACGCTACCGACAATGATGTTATCGAAGCCGCAAAAAACGCGCAAGTACACAAAAACATCATTAAGTTCAATAAGGGTTACGATACCGTTTTGGGCGAACGTGGCATTACCCTTTCTGGCGGACAAAAACAGCGGGTTTCCATTGCCAGGGCCATTATTAAATCGCCCAAAATATTGTTGTTTGACGATTGCCTATCGGCAGTTGATACCGAAACCGAAGAAAAAATACTCAAAACACTCAAGAAGATTTCAAAAGGAAAAACCTCCATTATTGTTAGCCACAGGGTGTCTTCAGCAAAAAATGCCGATAAGATTATCGTACTGGATAACGGCAAAATAATACAGGAAGGCAACCATGAATCTTTAATCAACGTCGAGGGCTACTACCAAAATCTATATTTAAAGCAGTTAAGCGAAACAACTGAAAAATAACATTTTACAGATTCACCCCACAAAACCGGCTCTACTTTTTATTCAATAAAAAGGCAAAAAGCGAAAAGAAACTTCAAAAAATGTTGGTTAGTTTAGCTTTTTTTTAGATTTTTGGAACACTATTGATTAATAAACATAATTTAATTGAACGATGAACAATAACGGAATGATGGAGAAAGAGGAAATTTTTTCGAAAGTATTAAGAGCCGGAAGACGTACTTATTTTTTTGATGTGAGAGCTACAAAAGCTGATGATTATTACCTTACAATAACCGAAAGCAAAAAGTTTACCAATGACGACGGGTCGTTTTATTATAAAAAGCACAAAATCTACATTTACAAAGAAGATTTTAACGAGTTTAAGGATATTTTAGACGAAACAACCAATTACATCATCAGGGAAAAAGGAGACGAGGTCATTAGCGAGCGCCACCAAAAAGATTTCAAAAAAGAATATGACAATGCACCTCGCATTACCGAAGACGAACTAAAAACATCAGGAAGTTTTACCGACATTGATTTTGATGATATTTAAAAATCGTTTTTTAAAAGACAAAGAGGCTGTCTGAAAAGTTAAATTCTATGTCATATTGAGCCTGTCGAAATATCTCAATGTATTGATAGTCAATATTTATTTCGACAACACTTCGACTACGCCCAATGTGGCGTCTCTTAACCTGACAAACGGAAATTGAATGACTTTTAAGACAGCCTCTTTTTTATGCTTAAAAAAGTAGTACCCTATTAGATTGAGCGCAGTTGAAATCATTTTAAATGTAACAATTGCCCTTCAATAATAAATTAACTTACAGAAGTACCGTTCATCACTTTATCTTCAGGATTCAAAAGATAAACATCTTTTCCATTAACCGCTCCAACCACCAAACATTCACTCATAAATTTGTCTATTTGTTTTCTGGGGAAGTTCACCACAGCTACAATCTGCTTCTGCAATAAATCCTCCTTTTTATATAAAGTGGTAATCTGTGCCGATGATTTTTTAATCCCCAATTCACCAAAATCTATAACCAATTGGTATGCCGGGTTTCTGGCTTCGGGAAAATCATTCACCTCAATAATGGTACCCACTCGTAAATCAACTTTGCTAAAATCTTCAAAAGTTATCGTTTCATTCATTTTTCAAAAATATAAATTATCACGAACTTTGAGCCAAAAACTTTAAATATGGCACGCACACCTTCAAACATGCTTCCTCTCGGCACACAAGCGCCGTTTTTCGAACTGCAGGATACCGTAAGTGATAAACTTGTAAGCATCGAACAGATAAAAGGCAAAAAAGGCACAGTAGTTATGTTTATTTGCAACCACTGCCCTTTTGTTATCCATGTGAATGAAGAAATGGTAAAAGTAGCCAACGCTTACGCGGAAAAAGGTTTCGGTTTTGTGGCGATTTCGAGCAACGATGTGGAAAACTATCCGCAGGATTCGCCCGAAAAAATGAAAGCCCATGCCAAGAAAAACCGCTATCCGTTCCCTTATTTATACGATGAAAGCCAAGACATAGCCAAAGCCTACGATGCGGCCTGCACACCCGATTTTTATGTTTTTGATGAGGAATTGAAATTGGTTTACCGTGGGCAACTGGACAGCTCCAGACCGGAAAACGGTATTCCGGTAACGGGTAAAGATTTAAGGCATGCCTTGAACTGCATTATTGAAGGACACGAAAACACCCAATTGCAAAAGCCTAGTATTGGCTGCAATATAAAATGGAAACCTTAAAACAATTTTAATTGGAATTTAAGGGTTTCGTGCTCTTTATCTGTCATAAAAAAATATAAAAATTACGCCAAACAAAATCATTTTGAAATGATTTTGTTTGGCGTAAATATTGTGTTTTATGCTATTGCTTTAGCACTTTAGAACGAAAACATATTAGTTTCCTGCTTCTAAGGCATCAACCTTTGCTTTCAATTCATTTCTCTTTTCGGTTTCCCCTAAAATACTGTAAATGTTCATTAAGGTTTTTGCTGCGTTAAGGTTGTCTGAATCAATTTCCAATGCTTTCGACAAAAATGGAATGGCATCTTTGTATAGGTTTTGGCGTTTTTCCCTTAGCTCATCGTAACGTTTGTTATCTGCACTTGAAGTTCCCAACCCATTCATTTCCTCAATAATCGGCTTTTCTTCTCCCAAGATAAGTGCTGCCACGTTAATATAAGCATTTACATAACTAGGATCTAAAGCAATGGCTTTTTCGTAGTAAGCTCTTGCAGCTTCTGGTTGACCAGATTCAGCTGAAACCACTCCTAAATTATACTGCAACTCTGGGTTTTGTGGATCCATTTGGGTTGCCTTTTCTAAAAGCTTTGTAAATTCATCAGTATTTCCTAATTTAAAGTGAATGTTGGCCTCACTTAGTATTAAGTTGATGTCTTCCGGGTTTTCTTCTCTTGCTGCTTTAAAAGCTCCAAGTGCTTCGTCATCTTTCCCTTCACTAACATAGATCAAGGCGATGTTTTTAACGATTTCTGGTTTTTTAGACTCGGTTTTACGCTCACCTGGTTTTACATGGCTTTTTGCTTTTACATACAAATCGCGAGTGCTCTTGTCCATAAGTTCCTCTTCACCTGTTTCAACATTGGTGGCAAAATACTCGGTTTTTATACCAGTGTACCCCAAATCTTTAAGCTCTTCGTACAATGATAATGCACGATCGTACTCTTTTACATTAACCGCTGTTGCGGCGGCATAATATAAAAACATGGTGTCTTTTGTTGATGCTCTGTAAGACTTTTCAAAATACTTTGAAGCTTTAGAAAAATCTTGGGCTTCGTAGGCTTCATTACCTACTTTAATCATGTTGTTTACCATGTTTTGCTTAAACTCGGCCACTTCCGATTGGTAATCGCCCTCAACTTGGGCAAGGCTTTCTAGCGATGCATTAACATCGGCATCAGAGCCTTTTCCGTTGGCATACAACGCTTGAGCATTTAGGAAGTAATATTTGGCCTTTAGTTTTTCGTCCATTTCAGACATTAAAGACTTAGCTGCACTTAATGCACTTTTTGCCTCGGCAAAATTGTTTGATTTTATAGCTTTTTCAGCCGTTTTCAACTCTTTTTTTTGTGCAAATGAAAATGCACCCATTGAAACCGCTAAAGCTAAAAGAATTCCTTTTTTCATTGTTTTAATTGTAATATTAAATTTAACTTTCTGTGTTATTGTTGTCTTCGTTATTAGTATCAAGAGTTGTGCCATCTTCCGAAGCCCCAGTATTTTCAATACCTTCGGTCTCATCTACATCTTCTTCATCATGCATCACTTTGGCCACGGCAGCAATAGAATCTTTTCCTTTTAAGTTAATAAGCTTAACACCTTGTGTGGCACGGCCCATAACCCTTAAGTCGGCCACTACCATTCTGATGGCGATTCCGGATTTGTTGATAATCATCAAATCATCATTATCGGTCACACTCTTTATAGCTACTAAATCGCCTGTTTTTTCGGTTATGGAAATGGTTTTCACTCCTTTTCCGCCACGGTTGGTAATTCTGTAAACCGGTTCGCCGTCTTCAGGATCATCGATATAAGTTCGTTTACCATAACCATTTTCTGAAACCACTAACACCGATTCTTCTTGCGGATTCTCAATAGTTACCATACCAATAACTTCATCCTGATCGTGCCCAAGGGTGATACCACGAACACCGGAAGCTCCACGGCCCATAGGTCTGGTTTTGGCTTCTTCGAAACGGATGGCCTTACCAGATTTTAATGCCAACATTACTTGGCTATTACCCGTAGTAAGTTTAGCTTCAAGCAATTCGTCATTGTCTTTAATGGTAATGGCATTGATACCGTTGGTGCGCGGACGTGAATACTGCTCTAAAGAGGTCTTTTTCACCTGTCCGTTTTTGGTCGCCATGATCACATAATGGCTATTGATGTACGTTTCATCCTTAAGGTCTTGGGTACAGATAAACGCCATTACCTTGTCGTCCTGCTCAATATTGATCAAGTTTTGTATGGCACGCCCTTTTGACGTTTTGCTTCCTTCTGGAATTTCGTAAACACGCATCCAGAAACATTTTCCTTTTTGGGTGAAGAACAACATGTACTGGTGGTTGGTGCCAACGAACAAATGCTCCAGAAAATCTTCGTTTCTGGTGGTTGAAGCCTTTTGGCCCACACCGCCCCTGTTTTGGGTTTTGTACTCGTTAAGCGATGTACGCTTAATATAACCCGCATGCGAAATGGTAATCACCACTCTTTCATCTGGAATCATATCTTCGATACTTAAATCGCCACCGGCATATTCAATGGTTGAACGGCGTTCGTCACCGTATTTATCTTTAACCACTTCCAACTCTTCCTTAATAATATCCATTCTTCGCTCTTTTTTGTCGAGGATATCCTTTAAGTCTTCAATGGTAATCATTAATTCTTCATACTCTGCACGCAATTTATCCTGCTCGAGACCGGTTAACTGGCGCAGACGCATTTCTACAATGGCTTTGGCCTGTATTTCGGTCAACTCAAAACGCTCGATTAATTTTTCACGCGCTTCATCGGCATTGGCAGAAGCACGGATTAATGCGATCACTTCGTCAATATTATCGGAAGCAATAATCAAGCCTTCCAAAATATGGGCGCGTTCTTCGGCCTTACGCAATTCGTATTGGGTACGGCGCACCACTACTTCGTGCCTGTGCTCTACAAAATAATGGATAAGGTCTTTTAGGTTCAATAACTGTGGGCGCCCATCAACCAAGGCAATGTTATTAACGCTGAAAGATGATTGCAGTGCGGTGTACTTGTACAGTTTGTTTAAAACGATATTTGGAATAGCATCACGTTTTAAAACGTACACAATACGCATTCCTTTTCTATCAGATTCGTCTCTTATTGAAGAAATTCCTTCCAGCTTTTTCTCATTTACCAAATCGGCCGTTTTCTTGATCATGTCTGCCTTGTTCACCTGGTACGGAATTTCGGTAACCACAATACACTCTCTTCCGTTCACTTCTTCAACATTGGCTTTGGCTCGCATTACAATACGCCCTCTTCCCGTTTGGAAGGCTTCACGAACGCCATCGTAGCCATAAATGGTTCCCCCTGTTGGAAAATCGGGGGCTTTTATGATTTGAATCAGTTCATCAACCTCAATATCGTTATTGTCAATATAGGCTATGGTCCCGTCAACCACCTCGGTTAAATTGTGTGGGGGCATATTGGTGGCCATCCCCACGGCAATACCAGAAGCTCCGTTTACCAAAAGCCCCGGGATTCGCGTAGGAAGGACAGTCGGCTCTTTTAAGGTATCGTCGAAGTTTAATTGATGGTCAACCGTTTCCTTTTCAATATCTGCCAACATGTCTTCAGATATTTTTCGCATACGTGCCTCGGTATAACGCATCGCCGCAGGGCTATCGCCATCTATCGACCCGAAGTTACCTTGCCCATCAACCAACATGTACCGCAAACTCCAATCTTGGGCCATACGCACCATGGCGTCGTAAACCGATGAATCGCCGTGCGGATGGTACTTACCTAAAACCTCACCTACTATTCTTGCGGATTTTTTATGCGCCGAATTGGCTCTTACTCCTAATTCGTGCATACCGAAAAGCACACGTCTGTGTACCGGTTTCAAACCATCTCTTACATCTGGTAACGCACGTGACACAATGACCGACATTGAATAATCAATGTAGGCCGATTTCATTTCATCCTCAATGTTAATAGGAATCAACTTTTCTCCTTCTGCCATATATAATTCAATTTAATTTTATAAGTTTTCAAAACATGCTAATATAAGTATTTCGTCAGTTAGGATAGGTATTTCAACGGTAATTTTTCATGTTTTTATTAACAATTTCACCCTGCTTTTCAGTTGATAAATTAGCTGGTATTTATTTTGATTTTATAAACTTTTTTTTGTCAATTAGCATTTTACATACAATTTAAGGTACAGTTTTTGCCTTTAGTAAAATGTTTTACTATTTTTAATGCAGAAAGGACAAGGATATGGATGATAATTTTTCACCAAGAGTTAAAGATGTTATTGCTTACAGCAAAGAAGAAGCATTGCGTTTGGGACACGATTTTATAGGCACCGAACACCTTATGCTCGGGCTTTTGCGCGATGGCAATGGCAAAGCAATAAATATACTAAACGCCCTAGAGATCGATTTGAACCACCTAAGGCGCAAAGTAGAAATATTAAGCCCCGCCAACCCCAATATTGCTGTGGCTTCAAACCAAAAGAAAAACCTGCACCTTACCCGGCAGGCCGAGCGCGCGCTGAAAACCACCTTTTTGGAGGCTAAGCTGTTTCAAAGCACCTCAATCAATACGGCACATCTTCTGCTCTGCATTTTGAGGAACGAAAACGACCCTACTACCAAGCTTTTAAATAAGCTGAAAGTTGACTACGACAACGTTAAAGAACAATTTAAATTTATGATCACGAACGATAACGACTATATAGACCCTAAAGCAGAATCGTTTCAAGACGACGACACCAGCTCTGGAGACGATGCTTCAAAAGATATTTTTAATTCCCCAACGGGCAAGAGCAACAAAAAATCCAAAACCCCGGTATTGGATAATTTTGGGCGCGATTTAACGGCTTTAGCCGAAGAAGGCAAACTGGACCCTGTTGTAGGAAGAGAAAAGGAAATTGAACGCGTTTCCCAAGTATTGAGCCGAAGAAAGAAAAACAACCCATTGCTAATCGGTGAACCCGGTGTGGGTAAATCGGCCATTGCCGAAGGCTTGGCATTGCGCATTGTAAAACGAAAAGTATCCCGTATTCTTTTCAACAAACGTGTGGTAACGCTCGATTTGGCAAGCTTGGTGGCCGGAACAAAATACCGCGGACAGTTTGAAGAGCGTATGAAAGCCGTTATGAACGAGCTTGAAAAAAACGACGATGTTATTTTGTTCATAGACGAAATCCACACCATTGTTGGGGCCGGCGGCGCCACAGGAAGTTTAGACGCCTCAAACATGTTCAAACCCGCTTTGGCCCGTGGCGAAATTCAATGTATTGGCGCAACAACTCTAGATGAATACAGACAGTACATCGAAAAAGATGGTGCTTTAGAGCGTCGTTTCCAAAAGGTAATTGTGGAGCCAACAACCGTTGAAGAAACCATAGAAATACTCAACAATATCAAAACCAAATACGAAGATCACCACAACGTAGATTATACACCCGAAGCCATCGAAGCCTGTGTAAAATTAACCAATCGGTACATGACCGATCGTTTTTTGCCAGACAAGGCTATAGACGCATTGGATGAGGCCGGTTCGCGCGTACATATTACCAACATCGATGTACCGAAGCAGATCATTGAACTGGAGAAACAATTGGAAGCCATTAAGGAAAGTAAAAATGCGGTGGTTAGAAAACAAAAATACGAAGAGGCAGCCAAGCTAAGGGATGATGAAAAACGTATTGAAAAAGAATTGGCGCTTGCCCAAGAAAAATGGGAGGAAGACACCAAACAACATCGCGAAATCGTAACCGAAGACAACGTTGCCGATGTTGTTTCCATGATGACCGGCGTACCTGTAAACCGAATTGCACAAACCGAAATCAACAAATTGGCCGAATTGCCAAAACTCATTAAAGGCAAAGTTATTGGCCAGGACGAAGCCGTTGGCAAAGTAGTAAAAGCCATTCAGCGTAATCGCGCCGGGCTTAAAGATCCCAATAAACCGATTGGATCCTTTATTTTCTTGGGGCAAACCGGTGTGGGTAAAACACAATTGGCAAAAATTCTTTCCCGAGAATTGTTCGACAGTGAAGATGCTTTAGTAAGAATAGACATGAGCGAATACATGGAAAAATTTGCCATTTCCAGATTAATTGGCGCACCTCCAGGATATGTGGGCTACGAAGAAGGCGGGCAACTTACTGAAAAAGTAAGGCGCAAACCATACGCCGTTGTGCTTCTCGATGAAATTGAAAAGGCACACCCCGATGTATTCAACATGTTGCTACAAGTGCTGGACGATGGTTATTTAACCGATAGCTTGGGGAGAAAAATTGATTTTAGAAACACCATAATCATCATGACTTCCAACATTGGTGCCAGAAAACTGAAAGATTTTGGTACCGGAATTGGTTTTGGCACCTCGTCACAAAAAGCACAGGAAGATGCAAACGCACGCAGCGTTATCGAAAACGCCTTGAAAAAGTCGTTCGCACCAGAGTTTTTAAACCGAATTGACGATGTGGTGGTATTCAATCCATTGGAAAAAGAAGACATCAACAAGATTATTGATATCGAATTAGAAAAGTTATTGGCCAGGATAAGTGATTTGGGCTACAAACTAACCCTAACCGAATCGGCCAAAGATTTTATTGCCGAAAAAGGTTTCGATAAACAATATGGCGCCAGACCATTAAAACGCGCTATCCAAAAATATGTTGAAGATGCTTTGGCTGAAGAAATTGTAGCCTCACACTTACAGGAAGGCGATGAAATCAACATTGATCTAGACCAAGTCTCGGAAGAATTAAAAATTACGATTACAAAGGCAGAAGAACCCACCGAATCGTAAAAACACAACTGATAAAATGAAAATAGCTCGAATATGAATTCGGGCTATTTTTTTGCAATACTGTTAAATGGGCACAGCATGTGTATTCTTAATTTCACCCATCACAAATGTACTGTGGGCGCTACCTATATTCTTTATACTGCCCAAATGGTCTAACACAAAATTTTGGTATTCTTTCATATCGGCCACCATTATTTTCAGCAAAAAATCGTAATCACCTGAAATATTGTAACACTCCACGACCTGCTCCAATCCCATAATATCTTTCACAAACTGCCTTCCAATTTCGCGGGTGTGTTCCTTTAGAGTTACGTTACAAAACACCATTAAACCTTTATTCAGTTTTTCGGCGTCCAAAACAGCTATATAACCTTTTATAAATCCGTTTTTCTCCAATTTCTTCACACGCTCAAAAACTGGTGTTACGGACAAGTTCACTTTTAACGCCAGTTCCTTTGTGGTTAAGTTGGATCTTGCTTGTAACAGCTTCAATATTCGAAAATCAATCTCATCCAATTTTATTGTAGAATTTTTTTCTAAAAAGTCTTCCATTTTAACATATTAAAAGATTATTCATCCATAATAAAAATCAAAAATAGTTTATTCATCCAAAAATAACTCAAAATTATGCGCTTTTATTCTTCAATCATAATTTTGAACAGTCTAAAAAACTACAAATTATGAAAACTACTATTTTAGGTTATCCCAGAATCGGGACCAAACGCGAACTAAAAAAAGCCTGCGAGCAATATTGGTCAGGAAAAACAGATCTTGAAAGCTTGCAAAAAACGGCTTCAGAAATCAAAAAGAAAAATTGGCTCCAACAAGAAAACCTAGGCATCGACCTTATTCCTTCAAACGATTTTTCGTTTTACGACCAAGTTTTAGACATGTGCTTTACACTAGGGAGCATTCCCGAGCGATTTAAAAATATAGGCAAAACCAACCCATTAAAACTCTATTTTGCCATGGCGCGCGGCCTACAGGAAAACGGAATAGACGTAACGGCCATGGAAATGACCAAATGGTTCGATACCAACTACCACTATATAGTTCCGGAGTTTGAGAAAAACCAATCCTTCAGTTTCTTCTCACGAAAAGTTGTTGATGAATACAAAGAAGCTTTAAACCTTGGCATTAAAACAAAACCTGTTTTGATTGCCCCTGTTACATTCTTGTTATTAGGAAAAGAAAAAGAAACGGGCTTTAAACGTATCGATTTGCTGGAAAACCTACTTCCTGTTTACTTCGAAATTATTGATGAACTTATAAAACTAGGAGCCGAATATATTCAATTTGACGAACCTTGTTTAGCACTCGACCTTAATGACAACGAACGCCAAGCCATCACCTCCACTTATCAGCAAATCGCTCAAAAATTCCCAAGTTTAAAAATTTATTTAGCGAACTATTTTGACTGCTACGGCGAAAACCTGGAGACCGCCCTTAAACTTCCGGTAGATACTTTACACCTAGATTTGGTGCGATGTTCGCTACAATTAAACGATATTTTAGAATCGGAACATTACAACCCAAAAACCAAGTTGGCTTTAGGACTTGTTGACGGCAGAAATATCTGGAAGAACGATTTTGAATCCTCATTAAAAACCATTGAAAAAGCTTCAAAAAAAATAGCTTCAGAAAATTTATGGATTGCTCCGTCCTGCTCCCTGCTACATGTGCCTTACGATTTAAGCCTTGAAGAACACCTAGACCCAAGCATTAAACAATGGCTGGCTTTTGCCAAGCAGAAGCTGGAAGAGGTTGTAGCGCTGAAAAACCTATTATCTGCCGAAAATGATGGCTACCTCTATCTTTTTGAAGAAAACAAGCTGGCCAACATAAATAAATTACAGTCGAAACTTATACATAACGCCGATGTAAAAAAACGTATTCTCAATTTAAAAGTTTCAGACAGCGAACGAAACAGCGCGTTTCCAGATAGGCAAATCAAACAAAAACAAGCACTAAACCTACCAATCTACCCCACGACCACCATTGGTTCGTTTCCGCAAACCAAAGAAGTTAGAAGTTGGCGGCTAAAGCACAAAAAAGGACAGCTATCCACACCAGAATACAATCAACTAATTTCCAATGAAATTAAAGAATCCATTCGCTTTCAAGAAAATATAGGATTGGACGTACTGGTGCACGGCGAATTTGAGCGCAATGATATGGTAGAATATTTCGGCGAGCACCTAAATGGTTTTGTTTTCAGCGATTTTGGTTGGGTGCAAAGCTACGGCAGCCGCTGTGTAAAACCGCCTATTTTGTTTGGCGACGTGTCTCGAAAAACTCCCATAACGGTTAAATGGTCGGCATACGCACAATCGTTAACCAACTTGCCGGTAAAAGGCATGCTTACGGGCCCGGTTACCATTTTACAATGGTCGTTTGTTCGGAATGACCAGCCAAGAGCCACTACCTGCAATCAAATTGCTCTGGCCATTCGTGACGAAGTAGCCGATTTGGAAAAAAATGGATTGAAAATTATTCAAATAGACGAACCCGCCATTCGTGAGGGGCTTCCCTTGCGCAAAAATGAATGGAGCAAATACCTTAAATGGGCTGTAAATGCCTTCAAAATATCGGCAAGCACGGTAAAAGATGAAACCCAAATACACACCCATATGTGCTATTCTGAATTTAATGATATTATTTCGAGTATTGCCGATATGGATGCCGATGTAATCACCATTGAAACCTCGCGCTCTGAAATGGAACTGCTCGATGCTTTTGTTAATTTTAAATATCCCAATGAAATTGGCCCCGGTGTTTACGATATCCATTCGCCTCGTGTTCCCTCTAACGAGGAAATTGAACACCTACTCAACAAAGCTAAACAGGTATTGCCCAAACAACATATTTGGGTAAACCCCGATTGCGGATTAAAAACCCGCGATTGGCCAGAAACAAAAAACGCTTTAGAAAACCTAGTTAAAGTAGCCTCTAAATTACGAAAGGAAGAAGCCATTAACGCATAAACTCCTAACAAAATTTCATACAAAAGCCCAAGAGAATTCCTTTTGGGCTTTTGGTTTTTTTAAAAATTTACTATCTTTAAACAGATGAAAAGAACTACTTTAAATCTCCCTATAGGGCGTATTGATATCTATGAAAACTATTTAATTGCTGAAATAAACGAAGGTAAAAGTATAGAGGTTAACTCAAGTGAAATTTTGGAAGACATTGCCGTTACGTACTTCAGCAATAGAAAGTTTGTGTATATAAGCACCCGAAAAAATTCGTATTCTGTCAACCCTGCCGTTTACAAAAAAACATCTTTAATAGAAAACCTAGCGGGCATTGCTATTGTTGCCAATACAAAATTGGCTTTTAACAACGTTGAAATAGAAAAACTGTTCTCTACCCTGCCTTTTGAATCTTTCACAAGAGTTGAGAAAGCAATAAGTTGGGCACAATCAGTTATAAAACCAAACGGAAAAACCAACAATGCTCTGGAAGGCGCCCCAAAAGGTTCGTAGCTGGAAAAACTTATTTTTTAGGTACCCGAAACAATAAAATTATACCGAACAGAAAGAAAACAAACAGAAATAAAATAGCGTTTCGCATGGTGCCCGTTATTTGGTCTATACTGGCGAAAATTACCATACCGATAACGATACCTATTTTTTCGGCCACATCGTAAAAACTGAAATACGACGTGGTATCGTCCGTTTCGGGCAAAAGCTTTGAATAAGTAGAACGCGCCAACGATTGTACCCCTCCCATCACCAAACCAACAATACCGGCCGCAATGTAAAACTGAACCGGGGTTTCCATAAAATAGGCATAAAAACATAAACTCATCCAAATAAAGTTCACCCCGATCAAAGCTTTAATGTTTCCGAATTTTTTAGATGCCATTGAGGTTAAAATGGCGCCTACAATAGCAATAATCTGAATCAACAAAATACTCCCTATCAATCCAAAGGTTTTGGCATCATCACTCCCCCACGCTATTTCTTCTTCACCAAAATAAACCGCCACCAGCATTATGGTTTGTACCGCCATACTGAAAACAAAAAAAGCATGTAGGTAACGCTTCAATCTCAAATTTTGCTTGAGTTGCTTCCAAACTTGCCGTAATTCTTTCAGTCCGTTAAAAACGATATTCATTGTGACCTTATGCCCAGATGAAGTGCCTTTGGGCAAATAATAAAAAGTATATTGACTGAATAACGCCCACCAAATTCCTACGGTAATAAACGAATAGCGCATCATTTGCATTTTTGCCTCTCCGTCGCTTTGCGCCATCACCATCACCAAATTGATTATCAACAAAATAACACTTCCAAAGTAACCCAAAGAAAAGCCTTTGGCACTGATACTATCTTGCTGCTCGGGAAATGCGATATCGGGCAAATACGAATTATAAAACACCAAACTGCCCCAGTAGCCAATCAAGCCCATAAAATAAAACAGTAGGCTTAAATGTATGCGCTCGGGCGAAACATCAAACCAATATAGCCCGATGCAGCCGGCACTGCCCACGTAACAGAAAAACTTTAAAAAATTCATTTTGTTCCCCACATAATCGGCAATACCCGACAAAATGGGCGACATCACCGAAACTACCAAAAATGTAAACGCCGTTACAAAAGTGATCAGTGCCGTACTTTTAAATTCGCCCCCAAATGCCCAAACGGTTTTGGTTTCCGAAGCATTTGAAATAAACAATGCCGAGTAAAAAATAGGGAAAATTGAGGAAGCTATGGTTAATGTGTAAACCGAATTGGCCCAATCGTAAAACGCCCATGCGTTGAGAAGTTTTTTACTTCCTTTTTCAAGTTTTTCCATAAAAAAAGCTGCTTTTTTTAGCAGCTTCTAAAGTAGAAAAATAATTTTAGTTATAAGTTATTACAGTATTATCTAAACGATGTTACCCCATATTTTTTGGCCTCGGCAATGGCCTTTGGCGCCAAAGCTTCCAAATTAGCAATACGGCTATCGTTTGATGGGTGCGTGCTTAATATTTCCGGTGGTGCTTGCCCACCGCTATTGGCCTTCATACGTTTCCAAAGTTCGGCAGCTTCATTAGGGTTATACCCGGCAATAGCCATTAAATACACCCCTATTTGATCGGCTTCTGTTTCGTGTGCCCTACTAAAAGGCAACATCATGCCAACCTGGGAACCTACACCGTAATATTGATTAAAAGCATTTCTTGATTTTTCATCCTGAATGGCTACGTTTCCTGCTACGGCACCAAGTTGCTGCAACATACCGGCACTCATTCGCTGCTGGCCATGGTTGGCCAAAGCGTGTGCTACCTCGTGCCCCATAATGGCGGCCACGCCAGTTTCTCCTTTTGCAATAGGCAAAATTCCTGTGTAAAACACAATTTTACCTCCGGGCATACACCAAGCGTTTACCGTTTCGTCATCAACTAATTTATATTCCCATTTATAATCTGTTAAATATCCATGATGACCATTTGCAGTTAAATACCGCTCGGCAGCAACAGCTATGCGCTGGCCTACGCGGGTTATCATTTCAGCATCTTTTGTTCCTGTTACCA
>CAZZDI010000002.1:19130-49802 GCA_964653155.1 uncultured Flavobacteriaceae bacterium
GCTATGCGCTGGCCTACGCGGGTTATCATTTCAGCATCTTTTGTTCCTGTTACCACCTTATTTTCATCCAAAAACTGGCTGTATTGCGCAAAAGAAGTAGGAAATAATTGCGAATTTGGCACCAATGCCATGGTTTTTTTTCCCGTAAATGGGTTTGTGGCACAAGCAATTACCAATAAAAACAAACCTAATATTATAAATGTTCTTTTCAATGTCATCGTTTAAAACTTTTATTTCGATTATAAAAATACAAAATCATACCTTAATATTACGACACCAATATCAATAATTTGTCACTATTCTTTTAACTGAAAGCGTTAAGTTTTTGATTTAATTGCGACTAGTTTAAAAAATTCTTTATGAAAAAAATAGCTTTGCTTACCTTGGCTGTACTTTTATCCAATTGCAAAGGAAACACCCAAAAGCCCCAAAAAACAGATTACAAGATTACTAAAACCGAAGCCGAATGGAAAGCTGAGCTTACCGATATGGAGTTTTATGTACTGAGGAAAGCAGGCACCGAACGTGCTTTTTCCAGTCCGTTGAACAAAAACTACAAAGCAGGTGTTTACGTTTGTGCGGCTTGCGAAACACCTCTTTTTAAAAGCGAACACAAATTCGATTCTGGTAGTGGTTGGCCCAGTTTTGACCGTGAAATAAAAGGCAATGTAGCGTTTTCAACCGACCGCGATTTGGGCTATGCACGTACCGAAGAACACTGTGCCAACTGTGGCGGCCACTTGGGACATGTTTTTAACGACGGCCCAAAAAACACCACCGGAAAACGGCATTGCGTCAATGGAGTGGCTTTAAAGTTTGTTCCTGAAAATTGAATCAAAAAGAAACAAAAAATCACAAATTCCAATCCCGATAGCTATCAAAACTAAATTCTAAACCTCAAGTTCTATCAAAATCATGGAAAGTTATTTAACCAGCATTATCAAACAATTTGAATATTACAAGAGTTTAGGCGATAAATCGTTCTCACAACTTTCGTTTGACGAAATGCTTTGGCAAAGCAGCGAAGCATCCAACAGCATTTCAATTATCGTAAAACACATGGTTGGCAATATGCTTAGCCGTTGGACTAACTTTTTAACGGAAGATGGTGAAAAAACTTGGCGCAACCGCGACGATGAATTTATTGGAAGCTACACCACAAAAGAAGAAATTATTGCGGCTTGGGAAAGTGGTTGGCATTGTTTGTTCAGTGCTTTAAATACTTTAAACGAAGATGATTTAGAACGTATTATTTACATTCGGAATGAAGGCCACACCGTTTTAGAAGCCATAAACCGACAGTTAACACACTACAGTTACCATGTTGGCCAAATAGTCTTTTTAGGCAAACTTTTAAAAGGTAACGATTGGCGTTCGCTTTCAATACCCAAGGGCGATTCTTCGAAATATAATCAAGAAAAATTCAGTCAGGAGAAAGAAAAGCGTCATTTTACGGATAATTTATAGTTATTCGGCTTTCAACTTCTTCTTAAACGGCCGAATAATCAATCGGGCTTCCCGGTCAAAACGGATATAATTGTACACCCAGTTTACAAAAACCACCATACGGTTTCTAAAGCCAATGAGAAAAAATAAGTGCACAAACATCCAAACGTACCAAGCAAACACGCCTTGAAACTTAAACCGTTTTAAATCGACCACGGCTTTATTTCTTCCAATGGTAGCCATAGCACCTTTGTCTTTATATTTAAAAGGCTGCATAGGCTTTTCTTCAATGAGGCGCAGCATGTTTTCGCCCAGTTGTTCACCCTGCTGAATGGCCGGTTGTGCCATCATGGGCAAGCCATTGGGAAACTCGTCGGTAACCATACAAGCAATATCGCCAGCGGCAAAAATATGGTCGAAGCCTTTTACTTGATTAAATTCGTTTACTAAAATCCGGTTGCCGCGGGTAATGAAATCTTCGGCATCCAAACCTTTTATAGTGGCTCCCTTTACCCCTGCTGCCCAAACTACGGTGGCGGTTTCAAAAATTAAATCGGTATTGGTGGTAACGGTTTTTCCGTCGTAATTGGCTACCCGTACATTTTTCCAAACCTGAACGCCCAGTTTTTCAAGAAAATCTTCGGCCTTTTGCGATGCCTTATCGCTCATCCCCTTCAAAATACAATCGCCCGACTGGATAATATGGATTTGCGCCATTCGGGTATCCAAATCGGGGTAATCTTTGGGCAAAATGCCTTTTTTAATCTCTGCCAATGCCCCAGCCAATTCCACGCCGGTTGGGCCGCCGCCCACAATTACAAAATTCATCAGGGCGTTGCGCTCGTGCAAATCGGAAGTGAGCAGCGCATCCTCAAAATTTTCTAGAATCAAGCTCCGTAAATTCAACGACTGCGGCACGGTTTTCATAGCCATGCTGTTCTTTTCAATTTCAGCATTTCCGAAGTAATTCGTTGTAGATCCCGAAGCCACCACCAAATAATCGAATTTCAATTTTCCAATATCGGTAACCACCTTGTTTTTTTCGGTGTCTATTTCCTCTACATTCGCCAACCTGAAATAGAAATTTGGGAAATCCTTCAATATCTTCCGAATGGGATACGCAATGGAATCGGGCTCCAGTCCGCCGGTAGAAACTTGATACAATAAGGGTTGAAACGTATGGTAATTATGCTTATCGAGAAGCACCACCTGCACCTCTTGTTTCGATAATTTTTTGGCCAATGCCACTCCGGCAAAACCGCCACCAATAATTACAATTCGCGGAAAACTCGTTCTTGGTATGTTCATAAATTGATACTTGCTTGGCAAAGGTAGTATAAAGATGCAAATTTTAATACCATGTAAATTCCTTATTAAAATTCGATTTCGTAAATTCGTAGCCTAAATTTTAACAAATGAGTAAATACGATATTATTGTTCTTGGAAGTGGTCCTGGTGGTTATGTTACGGCTATTAGAGCATCGCAATTAGGTTTTAAAACCGCTATAGTTGAAAAAGAAAATTTGGGGGGCGTATGTTTAAACTGGGGCTGTATCCCAACCAAAGCCCTTTTAAAGTCGGCACAAGTATTTGAATACCTGAAACATGCTGAAGATTATGGGTTGACCGTAAAAGATGCCAAACACGATTTTGATGCGGTAGTAAAGCGTAGCCGTGGTGTGGCCGATGGCATGAGCAAAGGCGTTCAGTTTTTAATGAAAAAGAACAAAATAGACGTTATTAATGGTTACGGAAAAATTAAACCGGGCAAAAAAGTAGATGTTGATGGTACTGAATACAGTGCAGACCACATTATTATTGCTACCGGAGCACGCAGCCGCGAATTGCCCAGCTTACCGCAAGATGGCGAAAAAGTGATTGGCTACCGTGAGGCAATGAGCCTGAAAAAGCAGCCTAAAAAAATGATTGTGGTTGGATCGGGTGCCATTGGTGTTGAGTTTGCTTATTTCTACAACTCTATGGGAACCGAAGTGACTATTGTGGAATACTTGCCAAACGTAGTGCCTGTTGAAGACGAAGACGTTTCAAAACAATTGGAACGCTCGTTTAAAAAGAACGGTATTAACATTATGACTTCCGCTGAAGTAACTAAAGTTGATACCTCTGGAAAAGGTGTAAAAGCTACGGTTAAAACCAAAAAAGGCGAAGAAGTTCTTGAAGCCGATATCATTTTAAGTGCCGTTGGAATTAAAACCAATATTGAAAACATCGGATTGGAAGATGTGGGCATTGTGGTTGATAGAGACAAAATTATCGTTAACGATTACTACCAAACCAACATGCCGGGTTACTACGCTATTGGCGATGTTACTCCAGGCCAGGCTTTGGCACACGTGGCTTCTGCCGAAGGCATTTTATGTGTTGAAAAAATTGCCGGTATGCACGTTGAGCCTATCGACTACGGAAACATTCCAGGTTGCACATACTGTACGCCAGAGATTGCCAGCGTTGGTTTGACCGAAAAAGCTGCCAAAGAAAAAGGTTACGAAATAAAAGTGGGGAAATTTCCGTTCTCTGCCTCTGGTAAAGCCAGTGCCGGAGGAAACAAAGATGGTTTTGTAAAAGTTATTTTTGATGCCAAATACGGCGAATGGTTAGGTTGCCACATGATTGGTGCCGGCGTTACCGATATGATTGCCGAAGCCGTTTTAGGTAGAAAACTGGAAACAACAGGTCACGAGGTATTAAAAACCATTCACCCGCACCCAACCATGAGTGAAGCGGTGATGGAAGCCGTTGCTGCGGCTTATGATGAAGTGATTCATATTTAGACTTTTTAGAGAAATTAGAAGTTTAGACTTCTTAGATATAAAAAAGGTTTCAGAGTTTCTGAAACCTTTTTGCTTTTTAATAAAATTTAAACTCTAGAAGTCTAAGATAGTCTATAAAAAACTTTGGATGGCCAATTCGTAACTCTGCAAACCGAAACCCAAAATAACCCCTTTTGCATTCGGTGAAATATACGATTGGTGCCTAAACTCTTCCCGGCCAAATGTGTTGGAAATATGCACCTCAACAACCGGCGTTTCAATACCTTTTATGGCATCACCAATTCCAATGGAGGTATGGGTGTAGGCACCTGCATTTAAAACTACGCCATCGTAGCTAAACCCTACTTCGTGTAATTTATCTATTATTTCTCCTTCAATATTCGATTGATAATAACTCAATTCCACATTCTGGTATTTATCTTTTATAGTATCGAAAAACTCAGTAAACGTTAAGCTTCCGTAGATATTGGGCTCTCTTTTACCAAGTAAATTTAGATTTGGCCCGTTGATAATAAGGATTTTTTTCATGTGGTAAATATATTAAAAATAGGCACAAAAAAAGGGAGCTGTTGGGCTCCCTTCTTTAATATATAAAAATTGACTTATAAATCGAACTCTACACCTAAAGTTATAGTGTTAAAGCCAAATGATATCCCTCCAAAATCTAAACTAACTCCTCTATAAGCTCCAACAATATCAATACTTTCACTTACACTATATTGAACTTTTGGTGCATAATAAAAACCGCCATCATTACCATCTGGGGTTATTCCTACACCATACCCCAAATCAACTCCAACAGTAAATTCTTCAGATATATTAAACCGACCAGCAGCAGCAACGGGCAAATAACCAAACCCATCAACACCATCTTTGCCAAGTGAATGAGAATAACCCGTAGCTATACCTGCGTCTATTTGATCGGAAACTTCCCAAAGGTAATTTCCATCTAAAGTAATGTTAAAAGAATACCCATCACTAAAGTCTCCTGTTATAAGACCAACACTAACACCTACGTTAGCCCCTTGTGCATTTACACTTCCAATTGCGAATACCGCAAAAATAGACATTAAAAGTAATTTTTTCATAATTAAAATGTTTTTAGTTTGATAATCACAAATTAAAGCTAATTTTTTGAAAAATACTACAGAGCTACTGGCCTTATTAACATTTTTATTAACAAAAATACATAATTGACTGATTTTGAATGAATTAAAAAATATGTTATTAACAAATAAACAAAAATATACGTATAAATACCTACCCCAAAAACACCATGTTTATAACAAATTTCAATATTTTTACTCTATGAAATGGCAAGATACACTTAAGGATTACCTATTATATTTAAAGATTGAGCGGGGGCTTTCAGAAAACTCCATCAACAATTACGCACTCGACGTAAAAAAGTTGATTTCTTTTTTAGAAATAAATAATAGCACAGCATCTCCCATTGGAATAACTACGGAAACCATTCAAGAATGCATTTACAACACCGCGAAAAATGTGAGTGCACGGTCTCAATCGCGGTTCATTTCTGGACTTAGGAGTTTTTTCGATTATTTGGTTTTTGAAGATTACCGGGAAAGCAATCCTTTGGAACTCATTGAATCGCCCAAAATTGGCAGAAAACTGCCTGACACCCTATCGGAAACAGAAATTGACCAAATTATTGGTGCCATAGATTTGAGCAAACCCGAAGGCGAACGCAACCGCGCCATGCTGGAAACCCTTTACGGTTGCGGATTACGGGTTAGCGAACTTATTAGCCTAAAAATTTCCGATTTGTTTTTTGATGAAGGCTTTATAAAAGTTACAGGCAAAGGCGACAAACAGCGTTTTGTGCCCATTGTTTACCTAACCAAAAAATACATCAATATCTACAAAAACGAGGTTAGACCGCTCATTTCAATTCAAGCCGGACATGAAGACACCTTATTTTTAAACCGAAGGGGAAAACAGCTTACACGAGCTATGGTTTTTACCATTATCAAGCAACTTGCCGAAAAAATTGAATTGAAAAAAAGTATTTCGCCCCATACTTTTAGGCACTCTTTTGCTACCCATTTGTTGAAAAATGATGCCGATTTACGTTCCATCCAAATGATGTTGGGCCACGAAAGCATCACCACTACCGAAATTTATGTACATATGGACAGAACGCACTTGACGGAAACGGTGGAAAAATTCCATCCACGGAAAAATTGTTAAGAAAAAATGTCGTGGTAGCAAACTCAAAACAAAGCGTTGGTTATAGCGCCTCCAAAATTACACTTCTCGCCCTACCGATCCTGTTGTTGAAGGTATAAGTTGATAGGTATAATCTGGGTTTATCTGCTCTTCCCTTCTGTGCGACACATACAAAATGGCAGTACGGCTTTCTTCCGAAATTTTATTGATAAGCTGGGAAAATATTTCAGCATCAGTATCGTCGAGACCGTTGGTAGGTTCGTCAAGAATCAATAATGGCGGGTGCTTAACCATAGCGCGGGCTATGAGCACCAAACGTTTGTGGCCGGCCGAAAGGAACACAAAGTCTTTATCTTTTTTATCGAACAGGCCAATAAGTTTCAGCCATTGGTGCGCAATGTGCATTTGCCTTTCGGTAGGGTATTTGTACAGCCCTATGGAGTCAAAAAAACCTGAAAGAATCATTTTTTCAATAGAATCCAACCGCCTAAAACCACGCAGCATTTCTGAGGTATAGTGGCCTATTTTACTTTTTATGTCCCAAACAGTTTCGCCGCTTCCTTTCTTCTTTCCAAACAACACAATATCTTGGTTGTAGGCTTTGGGATTATCGCCCGAAATCAAGGTAAGCAACGTGCTTTTACCCGAACCGTTTGGACCTACCAACTGCCAAAATTCGCCTGGTTTTATTTCCCAACAAATATCTTTTACAATGGTTCGGCCCCTATAAGCTACGGTAACCTTGTTAAATTTAACCAGCGGATTGAAAATTTCTGTTGGAACATGCTCGGGCTCTGGTAAATCGTTCACAAAGTAATTTTTGCTGCCCAGGTCCAACTCGCCACCGTCCACTGCTTTGAAAACCCCGTTTTTGGAAATGTAAACGATATCGACAAATGGAAGAATGTCGCGTTTACGGTTGGTAATTTGGATGATGGGTTTTGTTTCCCCTAAATCCTGAAGCGTAGCGGAAATTTCAGATCGAGTGGCCGTATCCAAACTATCAAATACATTATCTACAATAATGTATTCTGGCTTTTTTTTGATTAAGTGCCTAAGCAATGCTTTTTTACGTTCGCCTTGCGACGAATGCTCTAAGCTATTTTGGGTATCGGTAAGCACACTAAAATTGCCGTGCCTCTTTTCTTCTTCAATAAATTTATTGACCGTAATTTCTGAAAACAATGCGCCCTTTAAGCCAAAAAGCGGCTTATACCGCTCTCCAGATAAAAGTTCATCAATAAGTTGTTGTTTGTTGGTACTATTGGAAATATAGTAAGCTACATGCCTTGGCGACATAGGGTGTATTGTCTGTTTTGGTTTACGATTGTTTTTTTAAGTTATCGATATGAAAAGGAATTAAACCATCAATGGGCCTGCGCTGGAAATTCCCGGCAATGAATCCCATTTCTTCTGCCACTTGCTTAATTTCGTCTTGCGCATAATAAGCAATAGAGCCAGCGAAATGCACCGGTGTCGTTTTTAGCACGTCTTTATATTGCATAATCATGTTTGCAGCAAAAAGCCGTATGCCCTTTTTAATGAGATTAATGGTATAATCTGAATCTTTATTCAAAAACATAAACTCAGCAAAATTGGCCAAATAGGCATTCGGACTTGGTTTTTTATAAAGATTGTTCTTAATAAAATCGGCATCCATATTGTATTTGCTACCAAACGCCACCCGAATATTTTCTGGCATGTGGTTATAATAATAATCGCGAACAAGTTGTTTGCCGTAATAATTACCCGAGGCGTCGTCCATTAAAGTATAACCTAAAGAGGTTATGCGCTGGTGAAGCTTTTCACCGTCGAAATAGCTGCAATTGGATCCTGTACCCAAAATGCAGACCACGGCTGCTTCCTTTGGATGATTAATTGTTGAATAAACGGCTGCCAATGTATCTTCGTTAACCTCAATATGTGCATTGGGAAAAATTTCTTGCAAAACACCTGTTAACAGTTTTTTGGCATTATTGGTGCCACAGCCCGCTCCATAAAAAAACAAATGGCTAACTTTATTGCTGTTTTCAACTAAAAGTTCGCTTTTTTTGATGCGCTTGGCCAGTTTGCTTTCACTTAAAATGGCTGGGTTAAGCCCTTCTGTACGGATCTTTTCCAATAATTTATTTCCGTTATTATCTACAGCAATCCAATCGGATTTTGTAGAACCACTATCAACAATTAAAATCATAGTTATAAAAATACAAAAAACTCCACAGATTTCACCTTAAATTAGGTTCTGCGGAGTTTTTACCAATATTATGTTACTCCGTTAAATTATATTTTACTTATGTGCTGTGCCAAGTCGATTAATTTAGTTGAATAACCAAATTCGTTATCGTACCAAGACACTAATTTAAGGAAGTTATCATTTAAAGCTATACTTGCTTCAGCATCAAAAACACTTGTTAATGTTTCTGAAACAAAGTCTTGAGATACTACAGCCTCATCAGTGTAACCAAGTACTCCTTTTAAATCGGTTTCTGAAGCTTTTTTAAGCGCAGCTTTTACTTCTTCCCAAGACGCAGATTTTTCAGTTCTTACGGTTAAATCTACTACAGAAACATCTGGAGTTGGTACTCTAAACGCCATACCTGTTAATTTTCCGTTTAATTCTGGAATTACTTTGCCCACTGCTTTGGCAGCTCCCGTTGAAGAAGGAATAATGTTGGCCAATGCACTACGGCCACCTCTCCAGTCTTTTCTTGAAGGCCCATCAACCGTCATTTGAGTTGCTGTGGTAGCGTGAACGGTTGTCATTAACCCTTCAACAATTCCAAAGTTATCGTTGATTACTTTAGCCAATGGCGCCAAACAGTTTGTAGTACAAGATGCGTTAGATACGATAGTATCAGCAGCAGTAATTTTGTCGTGGTTTACCCCCATTACAAACATTGGTGCATCAGCAGATGGCGCTGAAATAGCTACTTTCTTTGCTCCAGCTTTAATGTGGGCTTGGGCTTTATCTAAAGTAGTGAAAATACCTGTACAGTCTAAAACAACCTCTGCTCCTACGGCATCCCATTTTAAATCTTCTGGATTGCGTTCGGCGGTGATACGGATTTCGTTTCCGTTTACTACAAGGTTTCCGTCTTTAATATCAACAGTACCGTCAAAACGACCGTGTACTGAATCGTACTTCAATAAATATGCTAAGTGCTCAACGTCCAATAAATCGTTGATTCCTACTATTTCAATCTCTGGTCTTGAAGCTGCTACTCTAAAAGCAATTCTACCTATTCGCCCGAATCCGTTAATTCCAATTTTTAATTTTGACATAATCGTGTTTATAAATGTTAAGTGCTCATGATGTCTGAGACACGCAATAATTCTAAGTTTATTTTAGTTTTTCCTTTAATGGCTTGCTCTAAAGGCGTTAATTCCATCTTACTGTTCAGTAACCCAACCATGTAATTGGTTTCGCCATTTAGTAACGACTCAACGGCCTTCACCCCCATTCTGCTCGCTAAAACGCGATCGAAGCAAGATGGCGAACCACCACGTTGCATATGCCCTAAAACAGACACACGTACATCGTAGCCTTCCATGTTTTCATCAACATAATCTTTTAATTGGAATATATTTTTTCCAATCTTATCGCCTTCGGCAACGATAACGATACTTGATGATTTTCCTGATTTTCTACTTTTGTTCAACGATTCGACCAAACGATCTAATCCTAAGTTTTCCTCCGGAATCAATATTTCTTCGGCGCCACCGGCTATTCCTGCATTTAGCGCAATGTGGCCCACGTCGCGCCCCATTACTTCAACAAAAAACAACCTATTGTGTGAACTTGCCGTATCGCGAATTTTGTCGATAGCATCAACCACAGTATTTAGCGCCGTGTCGAAGCCTAAGGTATGGGTGGTTCCGAAAATATCGTTATCAATAGTTCCGGGAATTCCCATCACCGGAAAACCAAATTCTTGATTGAAAACCAAGGCTCCGGTAAATGATCCATCTCCACCAATAACGACCAAGCCGTCAATTCCGGCATCCATTAGGTTTTTATAAGCCGTTTCTCGCCCTTCTTTTGTTTTAAACGCTTGAGAGCGGGCCGATTTTAACATAGTACCTCCCTTATTGATGATTCCCTTTACACTTCGGGCATCCATAACCTGCAAATCTCCGTCTATTAAGCCTTCATAGCCTCTATAAACTCCAAAACACTCAACGCCGTGGTAGGCACAGGCTCTCACTACCGAACGGATGGCCGCATTCATGCCTGGCGAATCTCCTCCCGAGGTTAATACAGCTAACTTTTTTATGGTTCCTGGCATTCGTTTTTTTTAAATTTTTGAAGTGTAAAATTAATAAACAAATACCATATATCTAAAGCATTTTTAGCAATTTAATGCTTTTTTGAAACTATAACGTTTTAGTTTCTGAATAATTAAGAAAACTTAAAAATAACCCCTGTTCTTCATTACTCTTTTCGTGAGGTTTTTACCGATATATAATCAGGAAGTGTACCCGTTTCTTCTTGAACGGTATTTTCCTCTAAAATTTCATCCTCTTCTTCCCTGTATCTCGACAATAATTTATTGAGCAATTCCTTAAAAGTATCAAAATCTACATTGTACGATAAGCCAACACCTTGTGTGTAACCAATGGCCTCGCCAAAATTACGGATACTGTTTTCCCTGTTGAATACCTTGGCGGTTAAGGTACCTTCTTCATTTAAAAGAAAATCGATCTCTACATCGCCAGCCACTACGGTTTCGGTTGCTCCGCCAACGGGCACGCCCACCTTTCCATTTATTAACACCCGGTCGCTAATTTGAGTTTGAAGCGTTACCCCAAATCGGTCGTCGGTTTGGTAATCGGGACGGTTTTGGCCCGCTTCGTAGTTCAGCCCAATATTTATTTTGCTATCGCTATTGGTAAAAATACCGTTTATTATGCCATTTAATCGTTCGGCAATGGTGCCGGAAAAATTAAGTTCGTTGAGCCCTCTTGAAAACGATCCCGTTGATATTAAGTACAGGGCTTGGTTTTGGCGATCATCGACCGACTCTAACCGGTATTGGAGCTCGGACTTTACGGTAGAATTTACGTTAGGAAACTCGAAAGTAAAATCGGGGTTAGGTTGCTCTAAATCGCCCGTTAGTTCTATATGAAGTTCTACCGGAATACTGCGATTTATCGGGTTATCCAATAACGGCGATGGGTTGGCTTGTGTTCTGTAAATGGCCAGCATATCTATTTGGGCTTTAAGCGGGTCGCCATCCCAAGCTATGGTACCACCAGGCTGTACAACAAATTCTTTTTGAATCAGTCCGCCATAGGCGAAATTATAAACCCCTTCAAAAACCGCAAAATCGCCCCACATATCAAATTTCCCGTTGGTGTTTATCTCAACCAAAAGACCGCCCCGCCCGCGACCTCTCAATGAATGCCCAGTTGCTTTATCGATAATAATTTCTACTTCGGCATCTTCGGTAACATCCAAGTCAAAATCCATTTCCAGACCTTTTATTTCTTCAAAAACAATTTCCGTGCCTTTCTTCTTGGCTTCTTTTTCTTCTTTGGTAATAAAATGGATGAATGAATTATCGCCAAACGATTCGGCATCGCTCAACGGTATTTTAAATACGGTACCCCGTTTGGTTTCACCTACAACACTAATGACCAACTGCTCGGTTGGGCCGTTCAAACTAGCTCGTCCACCAATAAAACCTGTGCCGTAATACAAAGCGTCTTCGGTTTCCTTGGTATCTAAAACCAACAAGCGAGGCGTGTTTATTTCAAGGCCCAGATCCCAACTAGAAAAATTAACATGACTTAACGAGCCGCTTAAAGTGCCTTTTGAATCGTACTTGGTATCGGTTAGCTTTACATTATTAAAAATAAAGGTTTGCTTTTTTAAAGTTAGTGAGGCATTGTTGTTAAAACTGTAATCGACGTTTAAATACGGTATGCCCATGCCGCCGTTTTTTATGTTCAACTCGCCATCTATATCGGGGCGTTTTAAATCGCCACCCACATTTACGTTGCCGGTAATACTGCCCCTAATGTTGCTTAAAACACCCTCCAACAAAGGGTTTAACGGAAACAGATTGAAGTTGTTAAAATTGAGGGCTACACCAATATTGGCTTGTTTGCCCGCCACGTTAATATCGCCTTTTGCGGTAAACGATTTTGCCGTATCGTCTTTTATATTGGCATTGACCACGTAATTGGTGAGTGACTCGTTACCTGTTACAGTAGCATCAAACGAGCCCAGTAAAAAATCATTTACGGTTAAACTATCAATCACTATGGATGAATTGGGCAAATAGCTACCGTTTTTTTGAAGAATATCCAACTTGCCATTTACATTTCCGGCGAGCGATAAACTATCTATATCGGGGGTGATTTTTGCCAGATCAACGTTGGTAAAATCTAACTGAATGTCTTTTTGGGTGGAATCCTTTAAAAAACCCGAAAGCTTGATTTCTTCATTTTGATGGTTGACTTTAAACTTGTTGATATCCAGTTTTGTTAATTTTTTATCGAAGGCTATTTTATGAAAACGGTCTTGTGCCTCGTTGATGTACCACTTGTTGTTTTTTATAGTAACGTCAGATTTTTTAAACCCAACTACCGACTCGTTTTTTTCGTTTATTGTATGGTAAAAGCTTAGGTTGTAGCTATCGTTTCCACGCTTTCCGCCGTTAAATTCTGAACGCATAAACAAGGTGTCGTTAACGGTAACGTTTATCAAATTAAAATCGGACACTTGGTAATATTTGGCATCCAAGCTATCAATTTCAACATAAGTATTAAACAGTGGGTTGCTATTATCTACCTGAAGTTCTATGCCATCGGCATAATAGTCCAACAGTTTTATTTTTGGCGACTTAAACGTGAGCTTGAAACGTTCTTCTTCACTTTCCACCCTTCCGCGGATAAAGGTATTTTTGCCCAGTTCGATATCTGGAAAAACCACCTCTACAATTTTGTTGTATATCTTAAAATTGAAATCGATGGCTTGGTTACTTTGTACTTTATGGGGAATGTAATTGGTATAAATATGCCCTACGGAATTTTCGAACAGTTTTTTGAGGTCTTTCACCAAAAACCTTCCGCGCAAGCTGCCATCAATAATATCGGGCGAATGGAATTCTACCGATCTAATATGCCCATCAAACTTGGAAGACACATCAAATTGATCGAAATAATACGTGTCGTGCTCGTTCCGGTAAACCGTGTTGGTGAAAGTTAATTTTCCGTAAGCATCATCCAGGCTACTGCTGTTCATGTTCATTTTTACCCGGCTGGTCAATACCGAAATGCTGTCTTGCTTTATAAAATTGAGTGTGTTTAGATCGGCATAGTCCACCACGGCTTCAAAGTCGTATTTTTTTACTGCTTCAGAAAAATCTATCAAACCGTTAAAGTTTAGCTTTAAATTTCTGTCGTTTACCAATAGGTTTCCGTCAAAAATCTTGTTCATTACATTTCCGGCCACTTTAATGTTTCTGTAATTGTAGTTATTGTAAATTACCTCAAAAACATCGCCTTTTACCTGTGTGTCGATGGTTTCGGCCACAAAGCCTTTACCGTTTACATCAAAATCTAACGATCCTTTCCCTATGGTGGGATCGTTTAAAAACGCTCCAAAATCGAAGGCTTCAAAAGCAATATTGCCTTTATAATCGGCATTGTCGATATCGTTTATTTTGGTGATTTCAAGATTGGAATTCACCATTCCCAGTTCGGTATCAATTTTAATATCGGCCAAAACGGTTGATGCGGTTACTTGCGAATTTCCAACAATTGTGAATTTCCCCAAACGCTCGAACGACGACGGGATGGCATCGCCCAAAACATTGGGCAGCAAACTCTTTAAATCGTTGTAGGTTGACGATAAATTCCAGAAATTGCCGTTCATATAGAAATTTCCGGGTTCTTTATTCAGCAGGTTTTTAAATTTTATATCGCCATAAACCTGTGTTCTGGAGCTGGTGGCCAACCTTAAATTATCGGCTTGCAAATCATTTAAAGTACCCGATAGGCCAACACTAAACCTTGCGGTTTGCGTTTTTCCAAATTCGTTGTAAAAGGTATTGAGTTCGTCCAAAAAAACCGAAGAATCCTCAAAACGTGCCGTAACCTGCACCTTATCTTCAAAAAACTGCAGGTCTTCCCTTTTATATGAAAATTTTAAATCGCCCTTTAAAATAGAGCCCGGTGTTTTAACCTCCAGATCCTCAAAAGTCATATCGGTTAAAGTATAACTGAAGTTGGTCATGAGGTTTTTTACCACCACCCCACGGCTGTCTTCAAAAGATAAAGTGTTTATTCTGGCACTAACATCGCTGCCGTTTATTAAAAAGTTGGTCGCATTGATGTTTAAATCGTTAAAATGAAGCCGCTCGACGGTTTCCCGGTTTTCATCAGACAAAAGAAAAATACTGTTACTGATCGATACATCGCTCGACGACAACAGAAAGTTACTTTTTTCGGTTCTGGGGTTTTCATCTTCAAAACGCCTTACAAAAACATCGAGATTGGTTTCGGTCTCATCTTTGTACGTTTTTATGTTAAAAAGTAGTCCATTAACATCAATATCACCAAAAACCAAATTACTGTTGGCCAAATTGGTAAAACTTAAAATGGAGGTATTGAGCTCTTTTATGCTTATTAGGGTATCCTGCTTGTAATCTTCAATGTAAATATTTTTAAGCTCCACATCGCCATTAAATTGCATACTAATACCTCCAACATTAATGTTGGTTTTAAACTCGTCGTTTAAACGCTTTGTGGCATGCCGCCCCAAATTGGTTTGAACAAAGGGAATGGAAAGCACCAGCACCAAAATGATGAACAACAAAAGCAAAATGCCTATAATTTGCGCTACTATTTTCAGAATTTTTTTGATACGGACAAGCTTATATGTTTATTAAGAATCTTTTACTTTTGCACTTTACGGATACTTTGATGCAAAAGCCAGATATTCGTTTTCAAAATTAACAATTATTGTGCCTAATTTTTACTAATGTCTTCACAAAATATTTACATCCTCGGAATTGAATCGTCCTGCGACGATACAGCCGCTTCCGTAATGCATAACGGCAAAATTTTAAGCAATGTTATCGCCAACCAAAAAATACACGAAGCATACGGTGGCGTGGTGCCCGAACTGGCTTCGCGCGCGCACCAGCAAAACATCGTTCCGGTGGTGCACCAAGCACTAGAAAAAGCCCATGTTACCAAAGAGCAACTTAACGCCATTGCTTTTACCCGTGGCCCAGGTTTAATGGGCAGCTTGCTTGTTGGTACCTCGTTTGCCAAATCGTTGGCTTATGGGCTGGATATTCCGTTAATTGATGTTAACCATATGCAGGGCCATATTTTGGCACATTTTATTGACGAAGAAGGTTACGAAAAACCGCCGCTTCCGTTTTTGGCTATGACCATTTCTGGCGGCCACACCCAAATTGTGAAAGTGAACGATTATTTCAACATGGACGTGATTGGCGAAACCATTGACGATGCCGTGGGCGAAGCCTTCGATAAAAGCGGAAAAATTTTAGGTTTGGGCTACCCCGCCGGCCCAGAAATAGATAAACGGGCAAAATTGGGCAATCCGAAAGCGTTTAAGTTTACCAAACCCAAAGTGGACGGACTCAACTTTAGCTTTTCCGGTTTAAAAACGGCCATTTTGTATTTTGTACAAAAGGAAACCAAGGCCAACCCCAATTTTGTTGAAGAAAACCTAAACGATATTTGTGCCTCGATACAGTACACGATTATCGGTATTTTAAT
The DNA here is from genome assembly GCA_964653155.1 of uncultured Flavobacteriaceae bacterium. Taxonomy (GTDB): domain Bacteria; phylum Bacteroidota; class Bacteroidia; order Flavobacteriales; family Flavobacteriaceae; genus Flavisericum. Next base: position 35,318 of record CAZZDI010000002.1, read on the forward strand.
CGACAAGCTGAAAAAAGCCTCTAAAGAAACGGGCATTAAGCACATTGCTATTGGCGGTGGCGTTTCGGCAAACTCCGGCATTCGACAAGCTTTAAAGGACGGCGAGAAAAAATTTGGATGGACCACCTATGTGCCAAAATTTGAATTCACCACCGATAACGCAGCCATGATTGCCATTGTGGGCCATTTAAAATATTTGCAGGAAGATTTTGCAGAACAGGATGTAGTAGCCTCGGCGCGGTTGAAAATATAATTTTTCAGAATTATAATGGTCATTCTGCCAAAATTGTTTCAGCATCTCGTAAAAACCCAAGTTATAAACAATACATTCTTAAAAACTTATTTTTTATTGAAGGGATTGGTGCTTCATTAGGTTTAAATTTGAAAATGAAATCAAAAACCTACTTTTATGACACACAAATTACTTACCCCATTTTTACTGTTAACATCATTATTTTCAACGGCGCAAACTTCAACTGAAAACGATTTGGCTTCCATTGAAACACCCGAACAGATTGAACATTTTTTAGCCGCAAAAAATTCAAAAGACAATAAATTAATCACCTTCAACGAAGAAAAACACAAAACCATTTTGGCCAGCACCCTTTTTAAACTAGCCAAAGGTGGCACACACGTTAACGAAGGCGAATTTGAAAACACCTATTACAAAGTAGTTGAAAAGACCTCAAAAACTTATTACCGCGCTTCGTATATTTATTTGGATGGCGCGAAATACGACACCAAAAACATCAATGCACTTAGGGATAGAATTATCGCCAAATACCACAATGGTGCGCCTTTCGATGTTTTGGCCAAGCAATATTCCATGGACCAAAACGCACAAAAAGGTGGCGATTTAGGGTGGTTTGCCAAAGGAAATCTGCACCCCGACTTTGAAATCGAAATATTAAATGCCAAGCACCCCATAAATGAAGTTTTCACTATTGATATTCCAGAAAAAAATTGGTATTATGTGGCGGTAATAACGCATGAACCTAAAGACATTTCAGAAATTGAAGTTTTAAAAATTGTGGAACCTAAATAACGATGCAGCTTTTTTATAGCCCAAATATTGACGAACATACCAGCAACTTTACTTTCGATAAAGACGAAAGTCGGCACATTGTAAAAGTGCTCCGGAAATCGGTTGGCGACACCCTAAAAATCACCAACGGAACGGGTTGGTTGTTCACTGCCGAAGTGGCCGTACCCAACATTAACAAATGTTTGGTCAATATCATTTCAAAAACGTTTCAAACCAAAAAGAACTACAACTTGCATTTGGCCGTGGCGCCCACCAAAATGAACGACCGCTACGAATGGTTTTTGGAAAAAGCCACCGAAATTGGCATCGATACCATCACGCCCATTATTTGCGACCACAGCGAACGTAAAGTGATAAAACCCGAGCGTTTTGAGCGTATTTTGCAATCGGCCATGAAACAATCGCTAAGTTGTTATTTACCAAAATTGAATGACGCCATGCCATTCAAAAGTTTTATGGAACAGGAGTTTTCGGGCGATTTGTTTATTGCACATTGTGAAGAAACCGACAGAAAATCATTGAAAAATCAATTAAAATCCCATGCAAACATTACCATTTTAATTGGTCCAGAAGGCGATTTTTCTACGAGTGAAATTGAAACGGCCATTAAAAACCATTTTATTCCCGTAACTTTGGGCAACACCCGATTGCGCACCGAAACGGCTGCCATTGTAGCTTGCCATTCGGTGGCATTTATAAACGAAGTTTAACGGGGGTATAATTCACTTGAAACATGAAACAGCTCTTTTCAATTGTCTTTTTGCTATTTTCTTTTTTCTCCTTCAGCCAAAATCTGGCCGTTTTAAAATATAAAGGCGGTGGCGATTGGTACGGCAACCCCACGGCTTTGCCCAACCTTATTGCGTTTTGCAACCAAAACATCAATACTCAAATAAACCCGAAACCAGAAACCGTTGAAACGGGAAGCTCCGATATTTTTCAATATCCGCTCCTGCACATGACGGGCCACGGCAATGTGTTTTTCAGCGAAACCGATGCCGAAAACCTACGGAATTATTTAATATCTGGTGGGTTTTTACATATCGACGACAACTACGGTATGAAGCCCTACATCACCAAGGAGCTAAAAAAGGTATTTCCCGAAAAAGAATTGATTGAATTGCCCGTTAACCATCCTATTTTTAGCACCGCTTTTGAGTTTCCTGACGGGTTGCCAAAAATACACGAACACGATGGCAAGCGTCCGCAAGCTTTGGGTATTTTTGTTGAAAACCGGCTCGTATTACTGTTCACCTACGAAAGCGATTTGGGCGATGGCTGGGAAGACCCCGAAGTACACAACGACCCTGCCGAGGTTCGCGAAAAAGCACTAAAAATGGGTGCCAATATTATTAAATTTGCTTTTGAAAACTAAATGACTTCTCGCAAAAACGTGAAGCGAAGCCAAAAACTGCCCACTGAATACTGCTAACTATAATGCAACTCACCCATTACAATACTCAATTTAAAAAGCGCACTTTCCCCGTTACTTTGGTTTGCGACAACGTTATCAATGCCCCGAATATTGGCAGCTTATTCAGGATTTGCGATGCCTTTGGTGTTGAAAAACTCATCCTTTGCGGCGAAGTGTCTTTAGGTCGAAAAATGGCCAAAACCTCGCGTGCCACAGAAAAATCGGTAAATTTTGAAATTCAGGAGTCTGCTTCAAAAGTGGTTGAAACATTAAAACAAATAGGCCATCAAATCATTGCTTTGGAAATTACCAATTCCAGCTTACCCATACATTCGTTCAGTTTTTCAGCCGACAAACCTATTGCTTTCGTTATTGGCGATGAGAATTTCGGAGTTTCTGAGGATATTTTACAGCAATCGGACGCTGTGATTCATATCGATATGTTCGGACAAAACAGTAGCATGAATGTAGTTCAAGCCACCAATATTGCCCTTTACGAACTTACCAAACAGCTTTTGTAACATCATTGCAAACACTGTGAAACAACCTTTTTCATTCCTGTTTCTATTCAAAAAGATAGCTTCTCACCTCTCTATGATGTTAAAAGATTAGTTCAGCGATACTTCCTTGATAAGGACAAATTATTATATTTACTAAATGAACTCCAACACCATTTCAAACGGCATTTTAAGAGCTGTCGCCATCATATTGGGGATTGCTCTGGTTTTGTTTTTCCTCTATAAAATCCAATCGGTTATTGGTTATATAGCCATTTCGGCCGTTATTTCCCTAATAGGTCGGCCAATTGTACTCTTTTTAGAAAACAAACTGAAATTTAAAAACACCATTGCCGTTGTGGTTACCATTGTACTTTTATTGGGTGTTTTTCTTGGTTTAGTAGGGCTTTTTATACCTTTGATTATTAAACAAGGACAAAACCTTTCGCTACTTAATATTGAAGAACTGCAACGAAATGTTGAAAACCTGTACTCTGAAATTATCACCTATTTTGACTTGTCCCAAGTGGATGTTGAGCAATCGTTGAAAGAATCCGACTTGCTTTCAAAAATAGATTTGGCGCTTATCCCTAATTTTTTGAATAACATTGTTAGCGGTTTGGGCAATTTTAGTATCGGGCTGTTTTCGGTGCTGTTCATCTCGTTTTTCTTTTTAAAAGACAGCCGCTTATTCGAAAACGGCATTCTCACTTTTATTCCAGAAAACAAAGAAAGTCGTTGGAAAGCCTCATCAACAAAAATCAAAGATTTACTGTCCCGATATTTTGTGGGGCTCATTCTTCAAATTTTGGTGCTATTCATCATTTACACCATCGGGCTGCTCATCATTGGCGTCGATAATGCCATTGTCATCGCCTTTTTGTGCGCGCTATTAAATTTAATCCCTTATGTGGGCCCATTAATTGGCGGTATTTTAATGGTGATTTTAACCATGACGAGCAATTTGGGCGAGAGTTTTAGCGACGTTATTCTACCCAAAACATTTTGGGTTCTTCTTGTTTTTGGTATTGGCCAATTGGTCGATAATTTTGGCAGCCAGCCCATTATTTTTTCAAAAAGCGTGAAATCCCATCCGTTGGAAATCTTTTTGGTAATTTTAATAACCGGTATCCTTTTCGGGGTAATCGGACTCATTATCGCCGTTCCGGCCTACACCGCCATAAAAGTAATTTTAAAAGCCTTTTTATCTGAAAACAAAATTGTAAAAAAGTTGACCAAAGACTTATAATTCCTTTTGAACAAGTCCATTTTAAATACTGAAATCCAAGAATTTATTTCTGAACATTTGAATGTTGATGTCGCCTCTATTTTACTGAAAGGCACATCGTTTCAAAATCTGGAAACCAAAGACCTCATTGAGCAAATTGAAGCTAAAAAACGTTCTCAAAAAAAACTGCCCACTTGGTTTAAAACTGAAAACATTTATTATCCCAATAAGCTCAATGTAGAGCAAACTTCTTCTGAAATTACCGCTGAATACAAATCGAAATTAATGGATGGGCATTCCATTATCGACCTCACCGGTGGCTTTGGGGTAGATTGTTTTTACTTTTCGAAACGTTTTGAAGTGGTGGTGCATTATGAAATTAATGAGGAACTTTCAAATATCGTTTCGCATAATTATGGGCAGCTAAAAGTTGACAACATTAAAACGATTGATGGTGATGGCATTGATTATTTAAAATCTACAAAAAACCATTTCGATTGGATTTACATCGACCCTTCGCGACGGCACGACACCAAAGGAAAAGTGTTCTTTTTAAAAGACTGTTTGCCCAATGTACCCGAACATATCGATACGCTTTTTGAAAGTTCTAAAAATATCATGATAAAAACATCGCCACTGCTCGATTTTTCGGTGGGCATTGGCGAGTTGAAATATGTAAAAAACATTCATGTGGTAGCTGTAAACAACGAAGTGAAAGAACTACTTTGGATATTGGAAAAAGGTTATAACGGCCCCATTTCAATTGAAACTGCAAACCTAAAAAAAGAAAATAGCGAACACTTTTCTTTTATTTTTGAAGATGAAAAACAGGCTGTTTCAGAATATAGCGAACCGCTTTCCTATCTTTACGAGCCCAATAGTGCCATTTTAAAATCGGGCGGATTTCATTCAACAGCGGATCAACTTGGCGTTTTTAAACTTCACCTGCATTCGCACCTTTACACCAGTGAACAATGCGTCGATTTCCCCGGAAGGGTTTTTAAAATTGAAAAGATCTTGCCATACAATAAAAAGGAACTCAAAAAATTGGGGATTGAAAAGGCGAACATCACCACTCGGAATTTTCCGGAGACGGTACAGCAAATCCGAAAAAAATTCAAAATAAAAGATGGCGGAAGTGATTATCTGTTTTTCACTACCAACGCTACCGGCCAAAAAATAATTTTAGTTACCAGCAAAACATGACGGTTGAAGATTTAATTGGAGAATACACTATTGTGGGCAAAAATCAAGATTTTGAAGCCACGCAATACAGCGGCACACTAAAACTAACGCTGAACGAGCACAACCGCATTGAAGCCAGTTGGGCCATTGGCACCGACCAAAAACAATTTGGCACCGGCTTTTTTAAAAACAACATTTTAGTCATTAATTTTTATTACAAGGCCGAACATTCCATTTTTAAAGGCGTTGCCGTGTACAAATGCCTAACCAAAGATGTGCTGGAAGGCTTTTGGTCTGAAAAATATGGCGACCCCAATTTTTTGGGTGAAGAGCATTGCTTTAGAAAAGGCAGCCATAAAGAAGCGGTGAACTAGCTTCGAGGTTTGTTCAATTGCCTGTCGTACATAACGATGCTGCCCGCTACCGATACATTTAAGCTTAACTCCGATTTAAATTTCACCAAAAAATGTGATTTTTCAATGGCCTGTTTTGAGAGTCCGTGATCTTCTGCCCCCAACAAATAAACACATCGTCTGGGATGGTGGAACTGCTCTAAATTTTCTGCTGTATCATCCAACTCCACCCCTACTATTCTCGCTCCTTTAGGGAGATTGTTGAAAAACTCCTCAAACGTTTCATAATGAAAATAAGGCATCGCCTTTACCGCATTGTGCGTATCGCAAGCTTGCTTGGCGTACCGATTGCCAATAGTGAAAATAAAACTGGCTCCTAAGTTTTGTGCCGAACGCCAAAGCACCCCAAGATTTTCGGGAGTTTTGCCGTTTTGGATGCCAATACCAAAAAATTCGTTTGTAAAATTATTGCACATGGTTGGCAAAAATAGAAAAGATTTGGAAAGAAACTATTTTAAAAACGGTTTGATGCCCTTTACGAAATCCTTCAAAATAACATAAGTTGCATCTGAAACTTATTTTTTTTCTCGCCGTTTTGAACAAAAAAGCTAATGGTCACAAAGAGTACAAACAAAACATGGCACGAACTATAAAAAATATCCCAAACAAAGTAACTGATGCTGAACAATATATGCCCCCTTAAAAGAAAAGCACAACAATATCTTCTTATTTTAGTATTTTTACAGCTAACCTTAAACCAATAGACAAACATTGCTATGAAGAATTTTCTATTTCTATTAACCTTAACTTTATTTTTATCTTGCCAACAACAAAAGCAATCTACTCCAGAAATTGCTACGGCCAGTAAAGACCTTTTTCCCGATGGCACCGAAATACCCGAATGGTTTAAAGACGATTCAAAAATAAACCCTGCCGATCTGGGTAAATTTTATCAGTTAACAGACCACGGCGTAAGTACCGATAGTACCATTGTACAAACCAAGGCCATACAAAACGTAATTGATGAAGCTTACCGAAATGGTGGCGGCGTAGTGGTGGTTCCCAAAGGGACATTTTTAAGCGGTGCTTTGTTTTTTCGTCCCAACACCCATTTACATGTAAAGGAAGGTGGGGTTTTAAAAGGATCTGACAATATTGATGATTACCCATTTATGCCTTCCAGAATGGAGGGGCAAAGTATCGAATATTTTTCTGCTTTGGTCAATGCTTTTGGGGTTGACGGCTTTACCATTTCCGGAAACGGTGTTATTGATGGCAATGGGTTAAAATATTGGAAAGCCTTTTGGCAACGGCGTGAGGAAAACCCCAAATGTACAAATTTAGAGGTATCGCGCCCACGATTGGTCTTCATCTGGAAAAGTAACGATATCCAACTACAAGATGTGCACTTGCGTAATTCCGGGTTTTGGTCCAGCCACTATTACCAATGCAACAACGTAAAAATTTTAGGCTTACGTATTACCTCACCGCACGAACCCATTAAGGCACCAAGTACCGACGCCATTGATATTGATGTGTGTTCAAACGTGTTGATTAAAGACTGCTACATGGCTGTAAACGATGATGCCATTGCGCTTAAAGGCGGAAAAGGCCCATGGTCTGATAAAGATGCCAGCAACGGCGAAAACACCAATATTATTATTGAAGATTGCGAATTCGGTTTTTGCCATTCGGCGCTCACCAACGGTAGCGAATCGCTGCACAACAAAAATATATTAATGCGTAATTGTAAAGTGAATGATGCTAAACGATTGCTTTGGCTAAAAATGCGCCCCGATACGCCACAGCATTACGAATATATTACGGTTGAAAACATTACCGGGCAGGCGCACAGTTTTATTTACATTAAACCTTGGACTCAATTTTTCGATTTAAAAGGTCGTGAGGATGTACCGCTTTCTTATTCAGACCATATCACCATGAGAAATATCGACTTAAAATGCGATATTTTCTATGACATGAAAATAACGGAATACGACAAATTGAGCAACTTTACTTTTGAAAACATCAACGTTGAAGCAGAAGATGGCACTTACGACAAAAGTATTATTGATGGCGTTACCTTTAATAATGTAAAAGTAAACGGCAAATTAATTGAATAATGAGAAAGCTAAAAATACTGTGCATTTTACTTCTATTTTGCAACAGTTTTAATTTAATAAAAGCCCAAAACTCACCTGCACCAATAAAATTGGTGCAGTTTGTTTTAACGCCCAACCATGCCGATTGGAACTACAAACTCCACGAACAGGCTACAGTAAAAATAATGGTTCATAAATACGGGGTGCCCATTAACGGCATACAAGTTCACTATCAATACGGTCCCGAATTTATGCCTTCGGAAAAAGAGGGCATCCTAAACCTAACAAACGGAACGGGAGAAATAAACATCGGCAGCTTAAAAACACCCGGGTTTAAAGAGTTAAAAGTAAAGGTTACTGTCGATGGCCACACGTACAAGAACCAAGTTAAGCTCGGTTTTAATCCTTTTGAAATACAACCAACGGTTACCATGCCAAAAGATTTTGATGCCTTTTGGAACAACGCTCTGGAAGCCAACAAAAAAATTCCGATGAATCCCGTGGTTACGCACAAACCTGAGTTTTCAACCGATAAAGTCGATGTGTTTTTGGTGCGTTTGCAAAACTATAAAAAAGGAAAACACCTTTATGGTTATTTAAGTAAGCCGAAAGATGGCAAAAAGCATCCCGTTTTATTCCACCCACCGGGAGCCGGTGTTAAAAAAATAAACCCTGTTCTCGCTTTTGCCGAAGCAGGTTTCATCAGTTTTACTACCGAAATTCATGGCATTTCACCCGAAATATCAAAAGAAAATTACAACGACCTCAAGCATGCTTTGGCTGATTACTGGTCCTTGAATCTAGACAACAAAGACCAATACTATTATAAAAGTGTGTATTTGGGCTGTGTTCGTGCCATTGATTTTTTAACCAGTTTACCAGAATTCGATGGCAAAAACGTTGTGGTTACCGGTGGCAGTCAAGGTGGCGCTTTAACCATTGTTACGGCTGGTCTTGACAAAAGGGTGACGGCCTTGGCTTCATTTTATCCCGCTTTGAGCGACCATACGGGCTATTTACATAATCGTCCGGGCGGATGGCCTCACATCTTCAGAAATAAACATGAAAACACTTCCGCAGAAAACATCGAAACCGTTGCCTATTACGATGTGGTTAACTTCGCCAAGAAAATTGAAGTCCCAGGGTTTTATTCAACGGGATATAACGATAACACCTGCGCCCCAACATCGGTCTTTTCAACTTTTAATTCAGTTACAGCTCCCAAAGAAATAGTAATCACGCCCATTTCTGGGCACTGGCGCTTTGGGGAAACCAATACCCAAGCCATAAATTGGCTAAAACAAAAATGTGGTATCGATTAACAATTTAGTACTTTTACACTTTCAAAAAACAACATCAAAATGTCTACATCAAAAAAAGAATACAAGCGCATTACCGTAAAAACATTGGTTGATATGAAAGCCAATGGCGAAAAAATTTCGATGCTTACGGCCTACGATTACACCATGGCCAAAATAGTTGATAGTGCTGGTATTGATGTTATTTTGGTGGGCGATTCGGCGAGTAATGTTATGGCTGGGCACGAAACCACTTTGCCCATTACTTTAGATCAAATGATCTATCATGCATCCTCGGTAATCCGAGCAGCTGAGCGCAGTTTAGTAGTGGTCGATTTACCTTTTGGAAGCTACCAAAGTGACCCCAAGGAAGCGTTGCGTTCGGCCATCAGAATTATGAAGGAAAGTGGCGCACACTCGGTTAAATTGGAAGGCGGAAAAGAAATTAAGGATTCTATAAAGCGTATTCTGAATGCTGGAATTCCTGTTATGGGCCATTTGGGCCTAACCCCCCAATCCATTTATAAATTCGGCACTTATACCGTTCGTGCCAAAGAAGAAGAAGAAGCCCAACGCTTGATTGAAGATGCCAAAATGCTCGAAAAAATAGGCTGTTTCGCCATTGTTTTGGAAAAAATTCCAGCGGCTTTGGCTAAGCAGGTTTCAGAAAGTGTGAGCATCCCCATTATTGGAATTGGTGCAGGAAATGATGTGGACGGACAAGTTGTGGTACTGCACGATATGTTGGGCATGACCCACGAATTCCACCCCAGATTTTTACGCCGTTACCTCAATTTGTACGACGATATGAGTAACGCTATTTCGCAATATGTTGACGATGTAAAATCGCGGGATTTCCCGAATGAAGAGGAGCAGTATTAATCTAGAAAATTAGAAGAATTAGATTTCTTAGATTAACCGATATATGCACAAATTCAAGGAACTGGAAATTTGGAAACGCAGTAGATTGTTTTGCTCTTCAATTTATGGGTTAACAAGCCAATTTCCAGACTCAGAAAAATTTGGAATAACCAACCAGCTTAGACGGGCATCTGTTTCCATTCCATCTAATATTGCTGAAGGTTCTTCCCGAAAATCTAACAAAGATTTCGCCAGATTTTTAGAGATTACACTTGGGTCTTGTTATGAAATTGAAACACAACTATTGATTTCTTTTGATTTAAAATTTATTTCAGAAGATGAATTAAAGCACATGACTTCTGAATTATCTGAAATCATAAAAATGGTTTCTAGATTCAAATCAACCCTCAAAATCTAAAAATCTAGCATGCCTAAAGTTTTGTCTAACAAGTCTAATCTACAAGTTCTTTACGAAGACAACCACATTATCATCGTAAACAAACGGGCGGGCGATATTGTTCAAGGTGATAAAACGGGCGACAAACCGTTAAGCGACGTAGTTAAGGAATACATTAAGGACAAATACAACAAACCGGGCAATGTGTATTTGGGCACCGTTCACCGTTTAGATAGGCCTACAACGGGCTTGGTCATTTTTGCCAAAACGAGCAAGGTGCTGCCCCGTCTCAACAAATTGTTTCTTTCAAAAGACATAAAAAAAACCTATTGGGCCGTTGTGAAAAACCAACCACCAAAAGAAGCCGATACGCTTATTAATTGGCTGAAGAAAAACCCGAAAAACAACAAATCTACCGCGCACACCAAAGAAGTAAAAGACAGTAAAAAAGCCATTCTTCATTATCAACTATTGAAGACATTGGATAATTATTTTCTGTTGGAAGTGAATCTGGAAACTGGGCGCCACCATCAAATCCGCAGCCAACTATCGGCCATCGGATGCCCCATTAAAGGCGATTTAAAATATGGTTTCGACCGAAGTAACAAAGACGCCAGCATCCACCTTCACGCCAAACATATTGAATTCATTCATCCCGTAAAGCAAGAGCCCATTTCTGTTTCGGCTCCCCTACCCGATGATGTGATTTGGAGGGCCTGTTCAGAATAATTTTCTATATTTATAGAAAACTCTTTTGATTTCCATTCCAAACATTTTAGCTGCACAAAAAGACTTTTTTGCTTCTCAGAAAACAAAAGAAGTCCAATTTAGAATTGACCTTTTAAAAGCCTTAAAAACAGAAATACAAAACAATGAACAATCCATTTATGATGCTTTAAAAAAGGATTTTCAAAAATCGGAATTCGAAACTTTTTTGAGTGAGTTTGGTTTAGTCCTTTCGGAACTGAACTTAGCCATAAAAAAACTCAAAACATGGAGCAAGCCCGAACGGGTTAAATCGTCTATTTTAACATTTCCGTCATCCGATTATATTTATAGAGAACCCTACGGCAATGTACTTATTATTGCCCCGTGGAATTATCCGTTTCTGTTAGCACTTGCCCCGTTAGTTATGGCTATTGCCGCTGGAAACACCGTGGTTTTAAAACCCAGCGAACTGACCCAAAATACTTCAAAATTATTGACCGAAATTATCAGTAATGTATTCCCAAAAGAAGTTGCTATTTCTGTTGAGGGCGATGCCGAAACCGCCAGCCAATTGCTCGCCAAAAAATGGGATTATATTTTTTTTACCGGAAGCATTTCCGTAGGGAAAATTGTAGCAAAAGCGGCCGCTAAACATGTAACGCCCGTAACTTTGGAATTGGGCGGAAAATCACCTTGTATTATCGACGATTCGGTGGATTTGAAACTCACCGCCCGCCGATTGGCATGGGGCAAATTTTTAAACGGTGGGCAAACCTGTATCGCTCCTGATTATGTTATTATTCATTCCAAAATCAAATCTGATTTCATTGAAACTTTAAAAGCTGAAATCGTAAAAATGTATGGCGAAAACCCAAAAACGTCACCCAATTTTCCTAGAATTATCAATCAAAAAAATTTCAAAAGACTCACCGAACTTTTAAAAAAAGAAACCATAGTTTTTGGTGGTGATGTTGATGAAACAACACTTTATATTTCACCCACAATTATTAACGCTCCTAATTTGGAAAGCCCCGTAATGAGCGAAGAAATATTTGGTCCCATTCTTCCTGTTCTTAGTTATCATTCAGAATCGGATATCGAAAACATCATTCAAAATTTTGAAAAACCCTTGGCGCTCTACGTGTTTTCAAAGCACTCAAAATTTATAGAAAACATCCTCAAAAAGTACCCTTTTGGCGGTGGTGCAGTTAACGATACGCTTATTCATTTTGGCAACCAAAAATTACCATTCGGTGGCGTTGGCAATAGTGGTATGGGGCAATATCACGGTAAATTTGGCTTTGACACCTTTTCACATAAAAAATCCGTCATAAAACGGGGCACTTGGTGCGACCCAACCTTGCGCTACGCTCCGTATAAAAACAAACTCAACTTCATCAAAAAGCTATTTAAACTCTTTGGGTGACTTTTTAGAAAACTTTAAAATTTCAAAAAAAACTAATCCCCAAAATTTCGATACATTTGCTTTTCAAATTTTGAACAAGCAAGAATGAAAAACACAGCCTTAACCCAAACACACGAAGCGCTAGGCGCAAAAATGGTTCCTTTTGCAGGTTACAACATGCCCGTACAATACGAAGGGGTAAATATTGAGCACGAAACCGTACGCAATGCCGTTGGCGTTTTTGATGTGTCGCACATGGGCGAGTTTTTAATTGAAGGCGAACAGGCGTTAAAATTGATTCAAAAAGTATCCAGCAACGATGCATCAAAGCTTACCATTGGAAAGGCGCAATACAGTTGCATGCCAAACGAAAATGGCGGAATAGTTGACGATTTGATTATCTACCGCATTAAAGAAAACACCTACTTATTGGTGGTTAACGCCAGTAATATTGAGAAAGATTGGAATTGGATTGCATCAAAAAACGACGTTGGTGCAACCATGCGTAATTTAAGTGACGATTATTCATTACTCGCCATTCAAGGCCCAAAAGCCGTTGAGGCTATGCAAAGTCTAACCAGTGAAAATTTATCGGCCATTAAGTTTTACAATTTTATTGTGGGCGATTTTGCAGGTATTGAGCACGTTATTATTTCAGCAACAGGTTATACTGGCAGTGGCGGATTCGAAATTTACTGTAAAAACAGCGAAGTAAAGCAAATTTGGGATAAGGTTTTTGAAGCAGGAAAAGACTTCGGCATTAAACCCATAGGTTTGGCCGCGCGCGATACCTTACGACTGGAAATGGGTTATTGCCTTTACGGAAACGATATTGACGATACCACTTCGCCCATAGAAGCTGGTTTGGGCTGGATTACCAAATTCACAAAAGATTTTACCCATTCGGAAGCCTTAAAGGCTGAAAAAGAACGTGGCCCAGAGCGCAAACTTATCGCTTTTGAATTGGACGAACGCGGTATTCCACGCCAAGGTTACGACATTGTTGATAACAACGGAAAAACCATAGGCCATGTCACTTCGGGCACTATGTCGCCATCAATGGGCAAAGGCATTGGTTTGGGGTATGTGCCTGTCGCTTTCTCTGAAGTGGGCAACAAAATAAATATCCAAATACGCAAGAAAGCCATACCTGCCACCGTTGTAAAATCACCGTTTTACAAAGGGTAAATAATGCTTTTCAGTGTGAATGAATGGATATGGGCAGAAGTGAAAACAACAAACATAGAATCTTAATTATTGGCGCCAGCGGCTTTTTGGGCGGCGCCGTTTATAAAGAGCTCTGCCCCTATTTTAAAACTTACGGCACTTACAACATTAGCAACAAAGCACTTGAAAAAAACCAACATTTTTTTCAGTTTAATATTGAAGAAGATGATATTTACGAAATATTGGATCTGGTTCGTCCCACAATTATTATTTCGGCTTTACGAGGCGATTTTTCAAAACAAGTATTAATGCACCAGCATTTGGCCGAATATGTGTTCGCCAATAAAGTAAAACTATTGTTTTTATCGTCTGCCAACGTGTTTGATGCCTATTCTAAATTCCCAAGCTACGAAGACGACAAAACCTACAGCAATAGTATTTATGGCCATTTCAAAATAAAAATTGAAAATATGCTGTTGCGATTGCCCAAAAAACAAGTGGCCATTTTAAGGTTGCCCATGGTATTTGGCACACAATCGCCCCGAATGCAGGAAATTATTCAGAATATAAATGCCGGCGAACCAATTGAAATTTTCCCCAATTTAATCATGAATGTAACGACCGACTCGAAAGTCACGCAACAAATTCATTACATCATCAACCGCAACAAATACGGTATTTTCCATTTGGGAAGCAACGATTTGGTACACCACGACGATTTCACCAAAGAACTTATTGAACATCTCGATTTAAAAAAACAACCCATTTTTAAGCAAGTTTACACCACTAATGATGACCGTTACTTGGCCGTTTTGCCCAAAACCA
>CAZZDI010000003.1:0-13820 GCA_964653155.1 uncultured Flavobacteriaceae bacterium
TTTTAAGCTTTTGTTAACACTAAACGGAGTTTCGATATGTACTTTTATGCTGCATGTTTAACTTAAATAAAATTTAAATGAAAAAATTACGACTAATGCTATTGATGCTTCTTGCGGTTTACGGTGGTGCAAACGCCCAAGTGGAAACTCCGGCCTCAAGTCCGCTTTCCAAAATTGAACAAAAAGTGGGGCTGACCAATGTAACGTTGGAATATTCCAGACCCAATATGAGGGGAAGAACTATTTTTGGCGATTTGGTACCTTATGATAAAATATGGCGTACCGGAGCAAACAAAAATACTACGATTAGCTTAAGTACAGATGCCGTTGTGGACGGACAAACTTTAAAAGCGGGAAGTTATGCTGTTTTTACCAAACCGGGAAAAGACTCGTGGGAAGTTTATTTTTATTCGGATACAGAAAATTGGGGAACGCCAAGAAATTTTGACGATAGCAAAGTGGCCGCAAAAGCTACAGCCGAAGTTTATAAAATGCCGGTAAAAATTGAAACCTTTACAATTACGTTTGATGATTTAACCAATAACTCAGCTGTTTTGGGCATGCTTTGGGAAGATGTGTACGTGGGGGTAAAAATAGAAGTGCCTACCGAAACTTTGGTTTCCGAATCCATTTCAAAAGTAATGAATGGTCCAGCAGCTGGCGATTACTATTCTGCCGCGGTGTACTATTTACAGGAAGGCAAAGACATCAACCAAGCTAAAACGTGGATTGATAAGGCGATTGCTATGGCTGGCGATAAAGCTCCGTTTTGGCAATTGAGACAACAGTCGTTAATCTATGCCAAGGCTGGTGATAAAAAAGGCGCTATTGCAGCCGCTAAAAAATCGTTGGCCGCGGCCGAAGCTGCCGGTAATGCCGATTACGTTAAAATGAACAAAGAGTCGTTGAAGGCGTGGGGAGCAAAGTAATATGATTTAGTTGCAAAACTGTAAGCTTAAAAAAAGGCTGAATTCAAAGTTGAAAACACGAATTCAGCCTTTTTTAAGTTTAATAAAACCTAGCAGTTGCCATCTATATCGCAGCTATTATTGCCATCCGAAACCATTTCAAGTTTACTTTGTTTGTTTTTCCAAGCTTTTTCAAGCGATTCGGTAAATACTTCCACCGGTTGTGCGCCAGAAATACCGTATTGGTTGTCTATCACAAAAAATGGCACGCTGTTAATGCCTAAATTTCGGGCTTCCATTTGGTCTTGTCTAACTTCATAAGTAAAATCATCCGATTCCAACATGGTTTTTACTTTTTCGGCATCCATTCCTAAACCAGAGGCAATGGAAGTGAGTGTGTTTATGTCGTCAATATTTTTACCTTCGGTAAGGTGGGCTTTTAAAAGGGCTTCTTTGGTCTGGTTTTCTAAACCTTCTTTCTTGGCAAAGTGAAGCAAACGATGGGCTTTCAGCGTGTTTGCAGGAATAGAGGCTTCCAAATTAAAATCTAATCCCGCTTGCGATGCCATGGCAGTAACATTGTTAAACATGTGTTTGGCGCGTTCTGGGTCAATGCCTTTGCTTTCAACAAAATGATCGAGTGCACTTTTATGGGAAGCGGTTTTTAAATTGGGGTCTAGCTCAAAACTTTTCCATTCTACGGTGATTTCATCTTTATTTGGAAATTGGCTCAGTGCCGCTTCAAAATGTTTTTTGCCGATATAGCAGAATGGACATCTGATATCGGACCATATTTTTACCTGCATGATATTTACTGTTTATTTTTGGATTTAGACGTTTTATGCTAAAGAAACTTTCATTTGAGATATATGATGAATTTTAATAATCAAGCCCAATAATTTTTCGAACGTCATCCAATGTTTTGATGAGATTTTTACTGAAATCGAAGGTCATAATATCGCTTTCGGTCTTTCCTTTTCTAAGCAGTTCATTAAAATGGATGGTTTCAAAATTGTAACCAATGGTGGTATAACCAAAATCTTTAACCTCTTCTTTTCCGTCTTTTATGACTGAAACTGTTGATGGTGCATGAAACTGCGTATTAATTTTAATAATGCCCTTTTCACAATAAAAAATGGCTTGTGTGGGGGTGTCTTCAATTAGGGTGCTTTTTAGTTCGGCTTTCACTCCATTGCCATAGTCAAAAACCATATGGCAGGAACTGTCGGCACCGTTTTCAAAAAAAGTGGCATCAGCCTCGATATTTTGTGGTATGCCCAAGGTAGAAAGTGCTGCGAAAATAGGGTAGATGCCAATATCGAGCAAACTACCGCCACCTAGGTTTTTTGCAAAAAGCCGGGTGCCGGTGTCATAAGGTCTTGTAAAACCAAAATCGGCTTCGAGTTTTAAAATATTGCCGTAGGTTTTGTTTTTCAGTTCTTTTAAAACGTATTGGTAATGTGGTAAAAAGTAGGTCCAAAGTGCTTCCATCAACAGCACGTTTTTTTCTTTGGCTTTGGCAATCATTTCGTTTACTTCGGCGGCATCCAAAGCAAAAGGTTTTTCACCTAAAACGGCAATGCCATTTTCCAAACACATTAAAGCGTTTTCTTTATGCAAACTGTGTGGTGTGGCCACGTAAACGGCGTCAATATTCGGGTCTTTGGCTAAAGCTTCGTAACTGTTGTAAGCTTTTGTAGCGTTGTGTTTTTTAGCGAATTCATCAGCTTTTTCCTGAGAACGGGATGCTACGGCATACAATTCGGCATCGCTAATGGTCGCTAAATCGGAGGCAAAACTATTGGCAATTTTTCCAAGGCCAATAATGCCCCATTTTATTTTTTCTGGTGTTTTTTCAGGTGTCATTTTTTTTGAATTAATTGAAGAAAGCAGGCAAGCGTAATTACAATGGCGCAGCCTACAAAATTGAGCCATAAAAATGGCAGGTTAATGATGGCAAATTCATTTAAAAAGTAGAGTGCAATAACAACGGCTTGAGTGATTAATGCCCCAACAAAAACGGCGTTGCCCTTTACAAATTTAAAGAAAAAAGCTAAAAGGAATATCCCCAAAACATTACCATAAAATATAGAACCGATAATGTTTACCAACTGAATTAAATTTTCGGCCAAGTTGGCTACACAGGCCACAGCAATGGCCATAATGCCCCAAGCGAACGTAAACCACTTTGAGGCTTTTACCATGTGCTCTTCGGTTTTTTCGCTGGTGTTTCGTTTGTATAAATCGATGGTGGTGGTCGAGCCCAGGGCATTGAGTTCGCTAGCGGTACTCGACATGGCCGCGCTTAAAATAACGGCCAATAAAAGCCCTATGAGTCCGCGTGGCAAATTGTTCAAAATAAAATGGATAAACACATAGTCTTTATCGTTGCTTTCCACTTTTACATCTTGGTGTTCAGAAGCTTTGTCGATCAATGTCCTGGCCTTTGCCCGTATGTCGTTTTGAGCTTCATTGGCCAAAGCGATGTAGTTGGCTGCTTTGGGGTTTTCGTCGTTTATGAAGGCTTCAATAATGTTTTGCCTGTCGTTAAAAATGGCTTCTTGTTCTTGTTGAAGGTTTTTGTATTCCTCAGCATATTCCGAATTTAAAGCCACTTCGGTGGCCGTTGGGTTGAAGTTGACGGGCGATTCATTAAACTGATAAAATACAAACACCATAACGCCCACCAAAAGAATGAAAAACTGCATGGGGATTTTTAGCAGTCCGTTAAAAATGAGTCCCAGTTGCATTTCCTTAACCGATTTCCCGGAAAGGTAGCGCTGCACTTGGCTTTGGTCGGTGCCGAAATACGAAAGCATCAAAAACGTACCGCCAATAATACCGCTCCAAAAGGTGTAACGGTTATTTAAGCTGAATGAAAAATCGAGCACCTCCATTTTACCGCTAGCACCGGCAATATCCAAGGCTTTTTTAAAGGTGATATCCTGCGGAAGTTTGTCCACAATTAAAAAGAAAGCCACGAGCATACCGATAAAAATAACCAACATTTGATGTTTTTGGGTAACGTTTACGGCGCGTGTTCCGCCCGAAACGGTGTAAATGATCACCAGAAAACCAATGGCGATATTGAGCGTTAATAAATCCCAGCCCAAAACCACCGACAAAATAATGGCGGGCGCAAAAATGGTAATGCCGGCAGCCAAACCACGTTGGATTAAAAATAAAACGGCGGCCAAGGTTCGGGTTTTTAAATCGAAACGGTTTTCCAAAAACTCGTAGGCGGTGTACACTTTTAATCGATGGTACAAGGGAATAAACACCATACAAATCACAATCATGGCAATGGGCAGCCCGAAGTAAAACTGAACAAAGCCCATACCGTCGTTAAAAGCTTGCCCGGGCGTAGATAAAAAGGTAATGGCACTGGCCTGTGTGGCCATGACCGATAGCCCGATAGTCCACCATTTTGAGGTGTTGCCACCGCGTAAATAGTCCGTTACATTTTTGCTGCCACGGGTTTGCCAAGTGCCGTAGGCCACAATGGCGATAAGAGTTAAGCTTAAAACCGTCCAATCAATCCAACTTAAAACCTGCATATTTTAAAAGGATTTTGTAATGAGGTAAAAAACAAAAAAGTAAATGGCATTGGCTATTAAAACGATAGAATACCATTTTTGCCAAATTTGCTTGGGGGCGTTGTTGTCTTCCATAGGATTAGTTGTTTATGTGTGCCTGTTGTTTTATGTTATCTTTTCCAATGGAAAGCATATTGGCAAATAACCGATAAGCCCCGGCCACACCAGCGGGAAATTCCCTAAAAAAACTCAACCCGGTGTAAATGTAATAGCCTTTGCCATGTTTGGCCACCAGTAAACTCCCATCTTTAGGGCTTTCATTTTTGTCGTTAAGCGATAAAATAGGTGTGAATGCGCTGCCCCAAGCATTAGGGAAATAGAGTCCGCGTTCCTGTGTCCAACCTTCAAAATCCTGTTGGGTAATTTTATTGGGTACATTTAAAATAGGGTGTTCGGGTTCTAAAAATCGCACTTCGGCATGTTCATCGGTCACTCGGTCTCGCGATATATGCAATTCGTAAGGTGCCAAATGTTCGGTTTTTAATCCACGATTGGTGTTGTACTGCACAATCATGTTTCCGCCATTGGCTACAAAATCAAAAAGTATTTGTTGTTTAAATTTTAGTTCTTCTACCGTGTTGTATGCCCGGATGCCAACAACCACGGCATCAAAGTTTTTTAAGTTTTCGGGTGTAATGTCACTAGGGCTTAACACTTGTACATTGTAGCCAATTTGCTGTAAACTCTCTGGTACCACATCGCCGGCCCCGATTATATACGCAATATTTTCGCCTTTCTTTTTAATGTCCAAACGTACAATTTTGCTTTCGCTGGGCAATAAAACCGTTTGGAACGGAATGTGTCCATAATCAATTTCAATGAGTTCTTTCGAGTAGATTTTATCTTCCACATGCACCATTGGAGTTAATAGCCCTTCGCTTTGGTTTTTAGGCGGAATAACGGTAAACACCAAAGTTTGCTCGGCACCTTTATTGGCAATATTCACTTTTTGTTTTTCGGGATAAATACTCCAGGTTTTGGGGTGTGCTATTTGTACAAAACCCTCTAAACTGTCGCGACCGGCCTTAACGGTTACATAAATATCACGTTGTTTGTCGGAGTTTAAAATAATGACTTTTTCGGCGATTTTTACCGAGGCCTCGGGAATGATTTCAAACGGACGGTACAGTTCGCCTTTATCGGGTTGCGCATAGCGTTGAATGATGTTCTTTGAAAACGTAAAGGGCGTGCCTGCAATTTGTAAATGGAAATCTACCTTTAGTACTTTTGGCGTTTCGGGCAGCCCGATAAGTGCTTTGTCATCTACGCGGTACATGCCCAGAGTGCCTTTTTTTTCCAACCAATACGGCGAGGTGTAAGCGGCATCTTGCTCTATTTCAACCGACTCTTTAAACATGTATTTTACATTGTTTTTTAATACAATGTTTTTTGAAATGTTTGTATGGTTAGGTGTGTTGAAGCTCACCAAAGTGATAGGTGCATCGCTTCTGTTGAGTACTTCAAGGTTTACGTTGATGGTTTCAGAAGGCGTGGCCATATTGGTATTGGCCGAAGCTTCTAAATACAACCCGGCACACATTTCAATAACCGATTTTAGCTCTTTTGATTTTTGGGTTTTCCAATGTTCGTTTTCAATTTTTTGAAGCAATTTGTAAGCCTCCACCAATTGCGGGATATGTTCTGAAGGATTTTTAAAATTGAAATTAGCCTCAACTTCATTCAAAATATTGCCAATGGCTTTTCCGCCTTTAATGCGGTTCCAAGAGGTGTCTATACCCGAAAACATATTGTTGTTGTTCAATAGCGGCTCGCCCTTTAAAAATTCGATGTATTCGTTTTGGTTGCCCCGTTGTAGTGTGGTGCCAAACCCTTGGCTTAAATGCTGGCTGCGGGCCAAAGCGGCGACTTCATTGTTCGAGGTTCCGGTGAGCGGGTAATAAGTGCCAATATTGAAGCTCAACATATTGCTTTTGTCGGCTTGTTCAAATTTTTCCTCGCTGCCGTAAAACCACCAACTGGTGTTAAAAAATATGCGTTTGGGCTGCCAAAGTGAAGTTAATTGAAGTTGCTCGGGAAAGGCCGATGGATTGTTTGCCAAATCGAAGGCTTCCATGCTTAACATGGCCGAACCAGTATGATGGCCGTGGGTGGTACCGGGCGAGCGGTGGTCAAAACGGTTAATGATCACATCGGGCTTAAACTTGCGAATGGCCAAAACCATATCGTTCAATACTTCGTTTTTGTTCCAGATTTCAAAGGTTTCGTCGGGGTGTTTGGAATAGCCAAAATCGTTGGCCCGCGAAAACACTTGTTCGCCGCCGTCCACACGTCTGGCCGCTAAAAGTTCCTGGGTGCGGATTACGCCCAAAAGTTCCCTGATTTCTGGACCGATCAGGTTTTGTCCGCCATCGCCACGGGTTAACGACAAGTATGCCGTGTTCATGTTTAAATGGTTGGATATGTATGAAATCAATCGGGTGTTCTCATCGTCGGGATGCGCCGCCACATAAAGCACAGAACCCAAAACGTTGAGTTTTTGTATGGATTTATAAATTTCGGTGGAAGATGGGGGTTTGGGTTTTTGGGCTTGTACACTATGAATAAAAATGAAGATAATTAGATATTGTAAGGTTTTGCGCATAATGGTTGTGTTAACAGAACCAAATATAAAAAAGAAACCAGCGTTTGGGCTGGTTTTAAAATTTATTTAACGGTTGGAAATTGAAGGAGGTTGGGCGCTATTTCTTAATCCTGAATTTGATAAAGTATGCGATTGATGGTGTTATGAACCAAATTAACAATAACATATAATTGCGCTTAAAAAGCAGAGAAAATATGCTACTTCACCATACAAACCGAATTGATATGCCCATTGCCGTCGTATTCCTTTACGGGGTTGTTGGGATCTACAATCCATTGGCCATCTACAATAAATTTATAGTGGTGCTTGCCTCCAGAAAGCGGTAAAACGTATTTCCAGCCGTAGTCCATTTTTCGCATCACCAATTCATGTTCGTTCCAACTATTGAACGAGCCTGCCAAAATCACTTTTTTGGCGTTGGTGTAACCTCTTAGCTTGAATGCCGTGTATTCCTGAATGTTGATTACGGAGTTGAATTCATCGAACTCATTCCGTGTTTTGTACGGATTATCGGGGTCTTCCATCCATTGGCCATCCACAATAAAGCGGTATTGGTAAATGTCGGGTTTCATTTGTAAGGTGAGTTCCCAACCTGTTTCGGTTTTGTGCATTTTAAAAAGCTGCTCGTCCCATTTGTTGAACGATCCTGCCAAAATAACCTGCTTTGCATTATTAAAACCTTTTAGTTTAAAACTGGCGTTGCCCATTTTGCTGGGATGGGCGGTGTACATTTTTAAATTGTAAATACCGTGGATTAGCATACCATCTTTTGTGGCCTTGGTAGCATTTGGGGCTTTTCGCGAAGGTTCGGCCCAATAAGTATTGTTGATGACGTATTTGAATTCCCAAGAAAAAGCATCAGTAAAATCATGTATGCTTTTTCGAAGTTGGTAAGTATGATTGTTGAGTTTTTTCATTTTCCAATGGTCTCTGGACCACAGGTTGAATTCGCCCGAAACCACAACATTTTTCACGTTCAAATCTTCAAAATCTACCACTTGCCCGGTATGCTCTTGGGTGAATTTAGAATAGTCGCGCGCATCAAAAGTAAACACAACGGTATCGCCTTCAATGGAGTAGCCTTTAGAGATATCGGGTTGTCCGAAAGTATAAAAGCTAATGAAGGTAAAAACGGTAATTATGATATTGAATATTAGCTTTTTCACTGGTGGTTTAAGGGGTAATCAATAAAATACAGTTTTTCTTTTTGATAGTTTATTATCGTTCTTTTTTGGGCAAAAAACTCATAGCCCAAAATGCCGTCCAAATCGGTGCCAAAGGCCTCGTTCATCTTGGCTAAGTTAGTTAAAACGGTTAACATAGGGCCAAAATAAGTTTTGTCGCTTAATTTTACACGGTGCAATTTTCCTGCCAAAACTTCTATTTTTCGGTTGTTAATGCCCGATAGCCGTAAGCGTTTTTTAGGGATAAAATATTTCAATGCCAATTTGCCTACCCGCTTGTTTATTTGGTTGAACTCGGCAGCTGTATCGATGCCCAATTTCACTTTTTGGTCATTTATGGTGGCGTTTACCACAATAGTGTGGTTTACCAAACTGAAAGCCAAAGTGTCAACAATGGTTTCCAAATAGTCGCGTTTGTCCAGTTTATTGCCGTGCCGATCGACTTTGGTGAGTGTGATTTGATTGAGGTACATATCTACAAACACTTCATAATCCTTCAAAATGTTATAACCGATAATCCCCAAAAATTTGAATTTTTTGCTTTCTTCAATATGTGATAAATCGATAACATCAGCGTTTTTATTTTCCAATTTGAAATTCTGAAGCACAAATTCCTTGATGTGCTTTTCATAAGAGTTCTCAACCGAGTGCATAATGCCCGAAGCGGCCGAACGTGTTCTTTGGTGCTGGTAAAAATTCGGAAAATGCACTTGATTAAGAATTAAGGTTTCCGATCCGGTATCGATAATAAAATGGCCCTCCTGGTTAAAAATTTCGGCTTTTACCACCATTAAATGATCTACTAATTTAAAAGGAATTCGAGTGGTGTACGGATTGATTATTTCGGCTTGGGAGAAGTGGATTGGCGGATTTTTAGCACGAACCGCTTGGCTAAAATGAAAGCCAATAATTAAAAAGAAAACAATATGTAATTGCTTTTTCATATTTAATAGACTGATTTACACTAAAAATGTTACAGGCTTTTGTGAAATTCTATCTTGAATAGCACGCTGAAAAATTTGAATTTAAAATACAATAAAATATGCTTATTTTGTAAGCGGAACGGAAGTAGCATATTATGGCAGAATTTATCAGGATTTACGAAGAAAACCCCAATCCGCGGGAAATTGAAAAAGTAGTACGTGTTTTGAGAAGTGGCGGACTCATTATTTATCCCACCGATACGGTTTATGGTTTGGGGTGCGATATTACCAATATCAAAGCTTTGGAGCGTGTGGCCAGAATCAAGGAAGTGAAACTCGAAAAAGCCAATTTTTCGTTTGTTTGCCACGATTTAAGCAACTTAAGCGATTACGTAAAACAGATTGATACTTCGGTGTTTAAAATTTTGAAGCGGGCGTTGCCGGGGCCATACACCTTTATTCTTCCGGGATCCAAATCGTTGCCCAACCCGTTTAAAAAAAGAAAAACCGTAGGTATCCGTGTGCCGGATAATAATATAGCCTTGGAAATTGTAAAACAATTGGGAAACCCTATAATTTCAACATCTATCCATGATGAAGATGAAGTTTTGGAATACACTACCGACCCCGAATTGATTCTTGAAAAATGGGACAATCTGGTCGATTTGGTGATTGATGGTGGTTACGGCGGCAATGAACCTTCTACGGTTATTGATCTATCGGAAGATGTGCCAATCGTGGTTCGTGAGGGCAAAGGCGGTTTGGAGATTTTTTAAGATAACCCTGTCCAAAAAAAGACGCCATTACGAGGGAAGTATGACCGAAGTAATCTGTTCAATGGAAGTTCTGTTAATGAAATTGCTTCACTTCGACTTGCTTCGACTCTGCTCAGCAACCAATGCCCAGTGCAAGCTATTTTTCGAAATGACGTTAATTAATCGCTTTTTAGAGAACTATTTTTATGAATAACAAGTTTTTAACTCGTTTTTCTTTCTTTTTTGCTGTTGCCTTAAAGCGATAATTCCGAAGGCAATAATAACGCCCACAGAAGCCATAGCAGCACCAACCCAATCGGCCGACGTGTAACCGAAACCCATGGCAATGGGGATGCCGGCAAAGTATGCTCCAGTGGCGTTTCCTATGTTGAACGCACTTTGGTTAAGCGACGACCCTAAAGTTTCCGAACCTTTTGAAGCATTGATAATGGCCACCTGAATAGGGGTGGAGAGGCAAAATGTTATCGTACCGATAATAAAGGTCATCACCAAAACCATAATTTTATCTGAAGCCAAATAAGTATTGAGGCTCAAACAAACCACCATAAAAACGAGGGTAATAATGATGGCATTGATGGGTGAGAATTTTTCAGCCAGTTTGGCACCTATAAAATTGCCGATAAACATGCCCAGCCCGGCCAAAATCATAGCCAGCGATACCATTTCTTTTGGGTGTCCGGCAACATCGGTAATCAAAGGCGCAATATAGCTGTACCAAGCAAAGAATCCGCCGGTACCAATGGTAGTCAATAAAATAATCAACCACAACTCCAGTCGTCTAAAAATTTTAAATTCTTCAATAAAACGGGTTTCCGAAGATTTTTTCAACTCGGGCATCCAAAATTTCACGCTTAAAACGGCCAGAATTCCAACAATACCAACCATTAAAAACGAAACGTTCCAATGGAAGCCTTTTCCTAAATAAGTGCCCAACGGAACCCCCAAAAGGTTGGCCACCGTCAATCCGCTAAACATAATGGCAATGCCTTGTGCCTGTTTTCCGGGTTTTGAAAGTTTGCCCGCTACCACAGCACCAATACCAAAAAAGGCACCATGAGGTAAGCCGGATAAAAACCGTAAAACCAAAAATTGATAATACCCGTTGGCAAACGCCGATAGGGTATTGAAAACAGTAAACCACAACATAAGCGCCAAAAGTACTTTATGGGCGGGCCATTTGCTGCCAATCCCCGTTAAGGTTGGTGCGCCAACAACTACGCCCAAAGCGTATGCCGAAATAAAATGTCCGGCTTGAGGGATGCTTATTCCGAATGCGGTAGCCACTTCGGGCAAAATGCCCATAATCACGAATTCGGTCAACCCAATGCCAAAACCGCCAATGGCCAATGATAGTAATGCTCTGTTCATAATTGTTCAAAGGTTTGGAAACGGCAAAAGTAAGCACCAATACATTAAATGAATGCTTGTAGAATGATAAATAAAAGTTAATTCAGAAATTGCTAAAATACATTTCGGTAAATTATCGTTTTGCAATATTTTTAAAACACAAATTGCACAATTAATGTTCAGTAAACGGTATCCCAACGAAAACAGTTAAATTAAAAGAGGAATATAAAATGAAAGGATACTTTTTAATTTATGGCTAAAAGCCGATATTTGCCTTAAACTAACCAAATAAAGAAAAAGATTATGGCAATGAATAAAAACGCAGTATTGGCTTGGGCAACTTGGATCATGATTTTTGTGGGGCTAGGGCTAATTGCCATGGGGGCATTTAAATATCAGGAAGTTGCAGGGTGGGGGTTTGCCGCCGTAGGTTTGGGCTTTTTCGCTGTGGCTTGGGTATTTAACGCTTTAAAGGGACGTGTTTAAATGAGTTTTTAGTAACCCGTTTGCAGTATCCGGTTTACGGAATAATCATTGAAAACCATCAAATTTTAACCAATAATAAATAACTTCTTTTTAAAAGATGAGCGACGATAAAAAAATAATATTCTCAATGTCTGGTGTTACCAAGACATTCCAGAGCGCCAATACGCCGGTGCTTAAAAATATTTACCTCAGTTTTTTCTATGGGGCCAAAATCGGTATCCTGGGGCTTAACGGATCGGGTAAATCTACTTTGCTGAAAATTATTGCAGGGGTTGATAAAAACTATCAAGGCGATGTGGTGTTTTCGCAAGACTATTCGGTGGGCTATTTAGAGCAGGAACCCCAGTTGGATGATGAAAAAACGGTGATGGAAGTAGTTCGCGAAGGTGCCGCCGAGACCGTAGCGATTCTTGACGAATACAACAAAATAAACGATATGTTTGGTTTAGAGGAAGTGTATTCCGATCCAGACAAAATGGAAAAATTGATGAACCGCCAAGCCGAACTTCAAGACCAAATTGATGCCGCCAATGCTTGGGAGCTCGACACCAAATTGGAAATTGCCATGGATGCCCTGCGTACTCCCGAAGGCGATAAAAAAATAGGGGTGCTTTCTGGTGGTGAACGTCGCCGTGTAGCCTTGTGCAGATTGCTGTTGCAAGAACCCGATGTATTATTGTTGGATGAGCCTACCAACCATTTAGATGCCGAATCGGTACACTGGTTGGAGCACCATTTGGCGCAGTACAAAGGCACGGTAATTGCCGTAACGCACGACCGTTACTTTTTGGATAATGTAGCGGGTTGGATTTTGGAACTCGATAGAGGAGAAGGCATTCCGTGGAAAGGGAATTATTCCTCTTGGCTAGATCAAAAATCAAAGCGCATGGCGCAGGAAGGTAAAGCTGCTTCAAAACGCCAAAAAACCTTGGAACGTGAGTTGGACTGGGTGCGCCAAGGCGCTAAAGGCCGACAAACCAAACAAAAGGCACGTTTAAAGAATTACGATAAACTTTTGAGCCAAGACCAAAAGCAGTTGGATGAAAAATTGGAAATTTATATTCCAAACGGCCCACGATTGGGAACCAACGTTATTGAAGCCAAAGGCGTAAGCAAGGGCTATGGCGATAAGTTATTGTATGAAGATTTGAACTTTAATTTACCGCAAGCGGGAATTGTTGGGGTTATTGGGCCAAATGGGGCTGGAAAAACCACTATTTTCAGAATGGTAATGGGCGAAGAAACACCCGATAAGGGTGAGTTTGTAGTTGGTGACACGGCCAAAATTGCTTATGTGGATCAGAGTCATTCCAATATCGATCCGGAAAAAACCATCTGGCAAAACTTCAGTGACGAGCAGGAATTGGTGATGATGGGCGGCAAGCAAGTAAATTCACGAGCCTATTTAAGTCGATTTAATTTCAGCGGAAGCGAGCAAAATAAAAAAGTGAAACTGCTTTCGGGTGGGGAGCGTAACCGTCTGCATTTGGCGATGACCTTAAAAGAAGAAGGCAATGTATTGCTTTTGGATGAGCCCACTAACGATTTGGACGTAAATACCCTTCGAGCCTTGGAAGAAGGTCTT
Source organism: uncultured Flavobacteriaceae bacterium (assembly GCA_964653155.1). Classification (GTDB taxonomy): domain Bacteria; phylum Bacteroidota; class Bacteroidia; order Flavobacteriales; family Flavobacteriaceae; genus Flavisericum. The sequence goes on from CAZZDI010000003.1 coordinate 13,408, forward strand.
GAAAACTTTGCGGGTTGCGCAGTTGTAATATCTCACGACCGCTGGTTTTTAGATAGAATCTGCACCCATATTTTAGCTTTTGAAGGCAATAGCCAAGTGTATTTCTTTGAAGGTAGTTTTTCTGATTACGAGGAAAACAAAAAGAAACGATTGGGCGGCGATTTAATGCCGAGACGAATTAAGTACAAAAAATTGGTACGATAAAAAAAACGCTCGCTTTTTAAAAAGTGAGCGTTTTTTTTTAATTATCTCCTCCTCCGCCATAAATATGGCCTTCGGTAAAATCGCGATAAGGTTTTTCTTTTTCTTCAGCAATTTTTTGGTTCATGGCTTCCAACCGGTCGTTTTCTTTTTTCAGTTTGTATGATTTCCGTAAACCCAAAAGCAATAAAACCGCAAAAAAAATAACAACG
>CAZZDI010000003.1:13920-42418 GCA_964653155.1 uncultured Flavobacteriaceae bacterium
TTTGTATGATTTCCGTAAACCCAAAAGCAATAAAACCGCAAAAAAAATAACAACGGCCAGTAGAAGCGTAGTTGACGTTACTCCAAAAAATAAAGGCAATTTTGGAGGAACAAAAATAGTTTGGATTAAAAACATAGTTTTAAAATGGATTAATAGCTAATCAAATATAACATAATTTATTGATAGCAAGTAGTGTATCAATATATTATTGTCCACAGTTTTGTAATAGGCTGTTCTAAAAATGAGGGTGCATGTTTATTGATGCCGAAGTTTTATAATTATAGTTTAAATTCAAATTTTTTGGCGAAATTGCTCCACGGCAAAGTTTAACAAAATCAACAAAAACTCTAATTAAAATGAACGATACTCAAATTAAAAATATTAAAAGTACACTGCTTTCTGATAATTATTATATTCTCAATAAAGTAACTTTTGATTACTTAATGAGCAGCGGAAAATGGGTTACACAAATGCGCGAAGTGTACGATAGGGGCGATGGTGCCGGTATTTTGCTATACAACAAAAAGAAAAAAACCGTTATTTTGACTAAACAATTTAGGATGCCAACTTATTTAAACGACAATAAAGATGGTTTTTTATTGGAAATTGCAGCGGGAATGTTAGATAAAGACCATCCTGAAGCATGCATTATTAGGGAAACCGAAGAAGAGGTTGGGTATAGGCTAAAAGAAGTGAAAAAAGTTTACGAAGCCTATTCTTCGCCAGGGGTGATGACCGAAAAAATGCATTTTTTTATTGGTGAATATACCGAAGACATGAAAGTGGGCGAAGGTGGCGGATTGGACAGCGAGCACGAAGATATTGAGGTGTTGGAATTGCCTTTTGAAAAAGCAATAGCTATGTTAAACAACGGTGAGATTGAAGATACACGAACCATTGTGTTATTGCAGTATGCACAAATACACAAAATTTTCGATTAGGGAGGCAGTAGGTTTACTTTGTGCTGTTTGCGTTGATAAAATCGGTTATTAAATACGAGATAAGTTTGCCTATTTGATTGGCCGATTTTTTTTTGGGTGCAGCTTCGCAAATATGCAAATACGTAGCGTACTCGTTATTAGCAAAATGGCTCACAAATTGTCGGGCTTGATTAACGGTAAACCCGCTGGGTGTTTGTGCGCTGCTGGGAATGTTTTCAATGGCATCGCAGTCTATTTCAATGCCGAAATGGTTGTTGGTAACATGCTGGGCAGCTCGCTCCAATTCCTTTTTAAATTGGCGTTCGTTTCTAATCTCCAAGCTTTCAAAAGTGTTGTAATCCAAATATTTTGAATGTTCAAAAGTGTTGAAAATGGCATCGGAAGTATAATTTTCATGCAGGCCGAAAACAAAATAATGTTCCAAAAAGCCTTCCGCGAAAGCGTAACTGAAACCGTTTCCGCTGTGGCGGCCTTCTTCAGCTCTAAAGTCGGTATGGGCATCAAAATTGACCGCATTTATGGGGGTGTTTAGAGCCAAGCTGCTGCCTTTTATGTTACCGTAGGCATTGTTGTGCCCGCCACCAATTATAATGGGAACTTTGCCCGCCGAAACAATTTGATGGATTATGTGCGATACTTCGGCATCTATTTTTTCAACCCATTTTCTGGCTTTTAGGACATCCTTCTTTTTTGTGGGTTTTAATTTTGCGATTTCGTTAAGTTCGTCTGTAAAATCCAAATGCCCCAAAATAAGAACTTTGGCGGCATGGGTGTGCTTATTGCTTTGTATGTTAAGCAGGTTTTCAAGTACGTAGTTCCAAGTGTTTGCAGTGCCCGTTTTTCCGTGGTTGGCAAACACGCCAACATCTTCGGGCAAGCCTAAAATCACATAGTTAACATCCAAATTACAAAGTTGTTCGTATATATTGGAAATGCTGGTTAATATTTGAACATGTTGACCAAACTTAGTCTCACCAGAACGTTTGCTTAAAAGTTTGTTTCGGGTAGTGCTATTAAACAAAACGAGTTTATCCATAAGTTTTAAAAATGGGTTTGGATATTAAAAATACGGCATTATTTGTTTATAGTTATATAAAATTAATTAGATTAAGCAAAAATTTAACCTTAACACATTAAATTAAAGATTATGGAAAATAACAAGAGCAACACGGGGCTTAAAGTAGCATTGGGTATTGCGCTGGTTTTATTTTTAGCAACCGGTTTTTATACCATGAATTTGTATAAGAAAAGTAATGAAACCCAAAAAGAACTAACTGCCGAAAAAGAATTGGTAATGAACGATTTAAATGCCATGGCCAGACAGTATGACGAAGCTATTGGTGAAAACGAAATAGCCAATGCCGACTTGGTTGAGGCCAGAGCCCGCATACAAGGGTTGATAGATTCGTTGAAAATTTCTGAAACCAACGTAAAAAGCTTGTGGCGATATAAAAGTAAATACATGTCGTTACAAAAAGAAATGGATGTATTGTTGGCACAAAACGATTCGTTACGTGTAGAGAATTCGTATTTGGCAACTTCGCTTGATAGCACCAGAGTGCGTTTGGAAGAGCGTACCATTTTTACCGATTCGCTATTGGTACAAAACAGTGCTTTGGCCGAAGTGGTTGAAAATGCATCGGCTTTAAATACCGTTGGGCTTAAAGGTTTTGGAGTGATTGAAAGAACTTCCGGTAAATTAATTCCAACCGAAAGGGCAAGAAGAGTAGATAAAATTAGAGTGTGTTTTACCGTTGCCAAAAATGCATTGGTATCAGAAGGCGACCAAGAGCTTTATGTACAGGTTATTGGCCCCAATAATAATATTTTAGGATTGAATGAACAGGTACAATTCGAAGAAAAAACATTGAATTACAGTGTGATAAGTAAATTTAACTACGAAAACACTAGCCTAAATGTTTGCGAATTTGTAGCTTCAAAAGGGGAAAGCAATTTTGAAGAAGGCCGCTATGTGGTAAACGTATTCAATGAAAAGGATTTGGTTTCAACCTCTGAATTTACTTTAAAGTAAATCTTTATTTAACACTTAAGGTTTAACCATAAAAGCTCCGAACGAAAGTTTGGAGCTTTTTTTATACTTTTGGTTTTTTAGATCGGTTTTAACAGTTGTATATACAACTAAACTGGTAAATCTGCTCGTGGTAGATTAATTTATGAGCAAGAAATAAAAGGTACTACTTTCAAAGCACAGAAAGATTGAAGCGTTGAAAGATTTAAAAACACAAAACATAAGGTTTGTTGCAACCAGCCCAAAAGATAAATAGCAGCTTTGAGTTTTTGAACACCGTTGGGGAAATTCCAGAAGATTTGTTCAGAGAACTTGAAAGTATTAGCGAGCTTAAAAAAGTTAAAGCCGGTCACCAAGTTGTAAAGTTCAATGAGGTGCCGACCAAGATTTATTTATTGGTATCGGGCATTATCCGTTGCTATTTAAGTGCCGAATCTGGAAAGGAGTACAATAAGAGTTTTTATTTTCCAATGTCTTTTATAGGGCCATTAACGGCTTTGGTAAAAAAGCAACCCTCAAGATTTGTATTCGAATCTATTTCAGAATGCGAGCTTTACGAGGTAGATTATGAACAATTGATGCAGCTTTATGTTAAAAATGCCGCTCTTAAAACATTTTACAGCAAGGTTTTAGAAATGGTTTATATGCAGTACGAAAAGCGTTTGGTAGATCTAATTTCGTTGGATGCGACCCAACGTTATTTAGAATTGAGAAAAGAACAACCTAACATAGACCGTTTAATTTCTCAATACCATATCGCTTCGTATTTGGGAATAACGCCGGTGCAATTAAGTAGGATAAGAAAAAAAATAGGCCGGAATTAACATTTGTTATTTTACAAACCTAGGCTAAAGTATATATTTGGATTGATTTCCTGTAATATGGAATATTCGTAATAAGAAACGATTAATAGCTAACCAACCAAAAAAAACAGGTGAAATTTATTTTACCTGTTTTTTTTATCCCACACTTAAAAACAGTGGGTAACATCTTTTTTACTTGTCAATAGAGCCCAGCACCCTCGACATAAAGGTGTTCAAAGCTTCTTTTTTGTCGGTGCCGTCCTTTATCATTTTATGGACTTCCAAGGCGCCGTACATGTTCGAGATCAGTTCGCCAATAACATCCAATTCCTCATCCTTTAACGAAGGGACTTCAGTTAATGCTTCAAGGGTTTCAACGGTTTCGATAACGTAATCTTCGTCGTTTTCCTCAATAAACTGCGTTAAATGTTTAATTACCGGTAACTTCATTTACTAAATCTTTTAAAACGTCAAACTTGTTGGTTTGAACTTGGTTAACAAATGCACCGTTTTTAAAAGTGGCGAATGTTGGTAAATTATCTACTGTTGCCAATTTTCGTGATTCAGGAAACTTTTCGGCATCAGCAATAACGAAAGAAGTGCCTTCATTTTCTGTGGCCAGCTTTTTAAATTTCGGTTTCATAATTCTGCAATTTCCGCACCAAGTGGCCGAAAACTGGACGATAACGGTTTCATTACCCGAAACGATTTCGTTTAAATTGTCTTTTTCTAATTCTTGAACCATTTTTATATTTTTTAAGTAGAGGCTGTCTTAAATGATGTCATTCTGAATCCCGATAGCTATCGGGAAAGAATCTTTAAAATATGAATTCTCAGTTTCAGTGTGATGAGATTTCTCGACTTAAGTTAATCTTGAGCGAAGCCGAAAGACTCGAAATGACAAAAATACTTTTAAGACAGCCTCTGTATAATTAGTTTTTAGCTAAATATTCTGCAGTAGCTTTAGCGTTGGCGTTCATAGCCTCTTTGCCTTCTTCCCAGTTTGCCGGGCAAACTTCACCTTTTTCCTGTACGTGGGTTAGGGCGTCAACCAAACGGATGTACTCGTTTACGTTTCTTCCTAACGGCATATTGTTGATGCTTTCGTGTTGTACCACACCATCTTCGTCAATAATGTAAGTGGCTCTGTAAGTTACATTGTCGCCTTCAACTTGTACGGTTCCGGTAGCTTCGTCAAAAGTTTCATTGGTAATATCCAAAATACCTAAAATGCTAGATAAGTTTCTGTTGCTATCTGCAATAATAGGGTAGGTTACACCTTCAATACCGCCGTTATCTTTAGCTGTGTTTAACCAAGCAAAGTGAACTTCTGGAGTGTCGCAAGAAGCGCCGATTACCACCGTGTTGCGTTTTTCGAATTCTGGTAAAGCGGCTTGAAAAGCGTGCAATTCTGTTGGACATACAAAAGTAAAATCTTTTGGGTACCAAAACAAAACTACTTTTTTCTTGTTGTCTCTTGCGGTTTCAAGAACATTCAATTTAAAAGTATCGCCCATGTCGTTCATTGCGTCAACATTTAAATCTGGAAATTTTTTTCCTACTAGTGCCATATTTTTTGTTTTTATAGATTATTAATTTTTGACAAAGCTAGTGGAATATAACTGTTGATAAAATAAAGTTTGATTATATAATTTTATAATACAATAGGTGTTTTGAATGGCGATAAAATGGCAGGTTTAAATTTGTTAATCAATTAAAAAAGGAGGCTTAAAAATGTAAAATTGATATTGTTTTGTTGGTTTTTATAGGTTTTTATCAGAAGTGGTCAATTGCTTGATTTTAATTTGAAATGCGGCAAAAATTAAAGTTATAAACGGACTTAGCCAATTGAAGATGGCATAGAAGAAATAGTCTGCCACAGGAACGCCCAAAACGCCAGAATGATAGGCGCCACAGGTGTTCCAGGGTATGAGTACCGAAGTTACAGTGCCAGAATCTTCAAGGGTGCGGCTTAAGTTTTCGGGTGCCAAGCCTTTTTCTTCGTAAGCCTTTTGGTACATCTTGCCCGGAACTACTATAGCCAAATATTGGTCGCTGGCCAAGGCGTTTAAACCCAAACAACTGATAACGGTACTTGCAAAAAGACCGAAAACAGAGTCGAACAAATTCAATATCGATTTACTAATTCTTGCCAATGCGCCAATGGCATCCATAACACCTCCAAAAACCATGGCACAAATAATAAGCCAAATGGTGCCCAACATACCGCTCATGCCACCAGATGAAAACAGGTCGTTAAGTTCTGTACTAGAGGTTTCTACTGCAGCATCAACCGTTATGGCGTTCATGACGCCTTTATAGGCAGAAGCAAATGTAAGAGAATTAGCCCCTGCGACTGAAGCGACTATGTTAGGTTGGGCAATAACGGCAGCGATAGCGCCCAAAAGTGTCCCTGCCAACAGAGCTACAAAAGGCGGGGTTTTCTTTACAATCATGAATATAACTACAATGGGCACCAAAAACAGCCAAGGTGAAATATTGAAAGCTTGGTCTATCGCCATTAATTTATCCGAAACATCGGGGGAGCCCTTCGTGTTAATATTTAATCCAATAATGATGAATGCGGCAAGGGTAATAATTACCGTAGGAACTGTTGTTAGTGCCATGTACCGTATGTGAGGAAATAACTCGCCACCTGCCATAGCTGGAGCCAGATTGGTGGTATCGCTCAACGGCGACATCTTATCACCAAAATAAGCACCCGATAAAACGGCTCCGGCAGTCATCCCTACAGAAACATCAAGCGTTTTTGCAATTCCAATTAAAGCAATGCCAACGGTGGCCGAGGTGGTCCACGAGCTTCCCGTGGCTACCGAAATAATGGCACAAATAACCACACAGGCGGCTAAAAATATAGTGGGATTCAATATCTGCAATCCATAATATATCATGGAAGGGATAATACCGCTGATTAACCAAGTTCCTGCCAAAGCGCCCACCATGAGCAGTATTAAAATAGCACCAGATGTCGATTTTATACTTTCGGCAACTTCTTCCAGCATTTGTTCGAACGATACCTTGTTGTAAAAACCAACAAGTGCCGCTATGGAAGCACCAAGCAGTAAAATAAATTGATTGCTACCGCTTAAAGCGTCGTCGCCATAAACAAAAAAAACATTATAAAACAACATGCCCACCAAAGCCAAAACAGGAATTAATGCCTCCCAAATATTAAGTTCTTTGTTTTCAATAATGTCTTGGTTTGCGGGTTCGTTGGTTTTTATGTTTTGGCTATCCATAAAGCATATTTAAAATTTACAATGTAATGTTACAACTTTCGCCCCATGTATGCAAATGGCGGTAGTTGTGTACATTTGCATTTCAACTAAACTATGGACTGCAAGTCCGATTATTTGTGTAAATTTTAACAACGAATGCACGAATAATTTCCCGAAATTGTGCGCAGAAATTCGTGTATTCGTGGCGTAAAAATATTTGTAGAAACTCAAAGCCTTGCACTGAATCCCGATGGATATCAGGATCATAAATTCAACTAACGGCTGTGACCAATGAAATTTAAAAAATGGATTCATTAACTCAAATTGTTTTGGGCGCGGCCTGTGGCGAAGCTGTTTTGGGCAAAAAAATAGGCAACAAAGCTTTGCTGTTCGGTGCCATTGGTGGCACTATTCCAGATTTGGATGTTTATGTAGGCAACCTGCTGTACGGCAATCAAATAGATGTTATGCTATTTCACCGTGGGTTTATGCATTCCATTTTGTTTTCGGTATTGGCAGCGTTTGTTTTGGGCTGGGGGATTCATAAACTGTACAATTCCGGAAAACGATTGGGCAGCACAACTACCAAAGATTGGATCGGTTTGTTTTTTTGGTCGTTGATAACGCACCCCATTCTCGATTGTTTTACGCCCTATGGCACGCAACTGTTTGCGCCCTTCAGTAATTATAGGGTGGCGCTCAATAACATCGCCGTGGCCGATCCCGTTTATACTTTGCCCTTTTTGGTATGTATGATTGTTTTGATGTTTTTCAACCGAACATCGAACAAAAGAAGGTTGTGGCTAAAATTGGGCTTGGGAATCAGTTCGGCATATATGCTTTTTACATTGGGAAACAAACTTTACGTCGATTCGGTTTTTAGAAAATCCTTATCGGAAAAGCACATTGAAGCCGAACGTTTTTCAACGCAACCCGCCATTTTCAATAATATTTTGTGGTATGCCATTGCTGAAACGAAAGACGCTTATTGGGTAGCCGATTACTCGCTGTTCGATACCAAAAACACCTTTTCCAATTTTAGAAAAGTGAGCAAACAGCGCGATTTGTTGCCCGAGCAATACACCGATGTAAAACACCTCGCTTGGTTCAGCAACCAATATTATAGCATTTATAAAATCAACGATACCGAATTCCGTTATAACGATTTGCGCTACCCACTTTTGGATAGTACCGACCCCAACAGTTCGGTATTTAGCATGTTACTTTTTGTTGAGGGCGGCCGGCTGAACATGAAGCCTTTTGAAGCCAAATTTGATGGTATGGGCAATATTTTAGTGGGACTTTGGGAACGCGCCAAGGGTATTTAGATTTACATCACCTTTAAGGTGTTCATGCAATCTTTCATCATTTTGTAGGTGCGTTCAATATCGGCATCCAGCCCAATGGAAAAACGTATCAGTCCGTCACTTAAGCCCATTGCTTTTTGTTCGTGCTCTGGGATTTCCGAAGAAGTAGAACTGCCCGGTGCGCTAAAAAGGGTTTTGTAAAAGCCGAGGCTCACCGCCAAATAGCCTAAGTTTTTGTGTTGCATGAGTTCCATAAGTTGGTTGGCTTTTTCCAACGAACCCACATCGATGGTGAGCATAGCACCATAGCCATATTCGGTGTTCATCATTTGTTTGAAAAGGTTGTGCGATGGATGCGATTTTAATCCGGGATAGACGGTTTTTAAGCCGTCATTTTCAAATTTTTCAGCCAAAAATAAGGCATTTTTACTATGCTGTTGCATACGGATATGCAGGGTTCTCAGGTTTTTTAAAACCGAAGCCGCTCGCAAACTATCCATGGTCGAACCCAAAAGCATCGATGCGCCGTTGTTGACATTCCGAAGTTCGTCAATAAAATGTTGCGAGCCGCAAACCACACCACCAACGGTATCGCTGCTACCGTTTATAAACTTGGTTAAGCTATGGATGGTGACATCGGCACCCAAAACCGCGGGAGAAATGGATAGTGGCGAAAAGGTATTATCGACCACTAATTTTAAATCGTGCTTTTTCGCCAGTTTGGCAAGGGCCTTAATATCGGCGACTTCCAACAGCGGGTTGCTCACCGATTCGCAATACAACACCTTGGTTTTTGGGGTGATGGCGGCTTCAACTTGATGTAAATCGGTAATATCAACAAAAGCGGTTTCGATGTGAAAACGCGGGGCAAAATTTTTGAAAAAGGCATAAGTGCCGCCGTAAATGGTTCGGCTGGAAACTATATGGTCGTCCGCTCCGCACAATTGCAACATGGTAGCCGTGATGGCGCCCATGCCCGAGGCAAATACGCTGGCGGTTTCGGTGTCTTCCATGGCCGCTAAAGCCTGCCCCAAATATAAATTTGATGGCGATGAGTGCCGCGAGTACAGATAGCAACCATCGGCATTGCCCTCGAAAGTATCGAACATGGTTTTGGCCGATAAAAAGGTATAGGTGGATGAATCGGAAATGGATGGGTTAACGCCCCCAAATTCGCCAAAGTATTGTAGATCCTGTATTTGATTTGCCGGTTTAAAGTTCATGGTATTCGGTTTTTATGTAAATTTACAATTCATTAGTTTTAAAATCAATTTCAACAAATATTCTTAGAAAATAAATCTGTAAATATGGGTTTTTAATAATATTTATTTTAAATTAAATTCATATTCAACCAATAATCAGAAAAATATTCAGCCATGCTATTTGATGCCACCGATAAAAAATTACTCGAGTACTTGCAAACCGACAGCAAACAGACCAACAAAGAACTTTCGGTTAAATTGAATCTTTCGGTCACTGCGGTTTACGAACGCATTAAAAAACTAGAACGCGAAGGGTTTATTGAGGGTTACACCGTGTTGCTCAACAAAGAAAAAATCAACAAAAACTTTGTAGTGTTTTGTCACGTTAAATTGGTGCAGCATAGCCAAGAGCACGTTGTGAGTTTTGAGCGCGAAGTCGCCAAGCTCAACGAAGTTTTGGAGTGCCACCACGTTAGTGGCGATTACGATTATTTGCTGCGGGTTTTGGTGGCCGATATGCCCGCTTTCCGAGAGTTTATGGTAAAGAAATTAACTACTATTAGCCATATTGGCAGTACGCACAGCATGTTTGTTATTAATAAAGTAAAACATACCACGGTTATTAATTTTGATTAGCAGCGATTCTGTGGTTGTTTTTATTGGATTGACGTTGGGCAACATAAATAAAATCTTTTTGCTATTTTAGCTCGGCTATTATTAACCAACACATAAAAATGAAAAAACTCATTTACCTTATCTTAGGTTTTTTGGTAGGAGCCATTTTAACCTATTATTTTTGCCCCAGACCAGAAGGGGAGGAAGCCGAACCCAAAATTGTTAAACCCAAAGGCGTTATTTCGATTGAACAAGCCACTATTTTAAGCGATAACTGGACCCGATACCGTAAAGCTGCTGTAGATTCTGCCGCACAGGCACAAGGCCGCGAGCAGGACGACCGTTCAGTACACTGGTCGTTGGAAGATGTGGAGCAGTACCTCGAATATGCCAAACATTATTCCGATAGCTTGGGCTATAGAATGACGGGCATACAAGTGTATTTGGGCGTTTATGGAAAAGAGGCCGGTCCAGAAAAAAGCAACTTAACTACCATGTTTATGGCGCCCACTGGTGTGAAGTACGACTCAAAAAGCAGCTCGACACCTTTTAAATTGCGTGGAGACGACAAACCACCTGTGCCACCGTTAAATGAAGGAGAAGGCGGGAATGGAGGTTATCCGTGATAGCTTTGGAAGAGTTTTTATTTAAAAATTATACCTTGTTAACACACTCGGTTGAGGCCATTGCAGCTTTAACTGGTGTGTTTTTTTATAGAAAACACCGAAATACTCCAACCAGATATTTTATTTATTTTCTAGTTTATATTATACTATTGGATAAGTCTGGAAGTTATACTTGGTATGTACATCCTGATAGATTTTTGGAATTTCTTCTAGGGACGGTCATACAGAAAAATTATTGGTTGTTTACTATAGGATGGACTGTTGTTTCTGCGATGTTTTTTGGGTTTTATTACCGAAAAATTTTAGAAAACTTAGCTTTTAAAAAAGTTATTAAATATATAAGTTATGCTTTTTTATTGTTTTCGGTAAGTTATATTCTATTGCATTGGGAGGCCTTTTTCAATATGTTTTTTCCTGTTATAAAAGTATTTGGAGGCATAGTCGTTTTACTGTGTACGGTATTCTATTTTTTTGAAACCTTACAAAGTGATAAAGTATTGACCTTTTATAAGTCTATTAATTTTTATATCAGTGTAGCCTTATTTATTTGGTTTTTAGTGATCACCCCCATGGTGTTTTTTGATAAATATACAAGTTATGACCCGCTGGTTTATGAGCGGGATTGGAATTATATTCGCCTAAGAAGGATGATTTTTTTATCATGCAATATATTCATGTATTTAACCTTTACTTTTGCCTTAATATGGTGCAAACCGGAGAACGATTAGCCAGCACCGCCTCCGAGCGGTATTTATTAGTATATATGATAGCCGTTTTGGTTATTGTAAGTACTTTGATTATTGTGTTTTTTGTGGTGTTTTTAAAACGAAAGAATAAGTTGCTACAAGAAAAAATGGAACAACAACGTGCTTTTGAGGCCGAAATAGCCCAAGCCCAAACCGAAACCCAAGAGCAAACCTTAAAAAATGTGGGGTGGGAGTTGCACGATAACGTTGGGCAATTGCTCTCGTTTGCCAATATGCAGCTCAGCATTTTAAAAATGCAGGTTTCGGATGATGTAAAGGAAAAGTTTAAGGACACCACCGATGCCCTAAAGGAAAGTTTGGCCGAAGTGCGGGCGCTTTCAAAAACGTTGAATAACGATGTGATTTTAAATAATGGTTTTGAAAAATCAATCACCAATGAACTGAACCGATTGAAGAAGATGAAATTTGAGTCGGCCGAATTGAAAATCATTGGTAAAAAAACACCCTTTCCAGACCGAAAACACGAAATTATTGTATTCAGGATTCTTCAGGAATTTTTATCGAATTCCGTAAAATATTCCAAAGCCAAAAACATCGAAATCATTTTGGATTACCAACCCGAAACCTTGCGTGTTACCGCAACCGACAACGGCCAAGGCTTTGATATTAACGATGTTGAAAAAGGCTCGGGGTTAATCAATATGAAAAGCCGTGCCGCTTTAATAAACGCCCAATTAGATTTAAAATCGAAACCTGACGAGGGCACTGCGCTTTCCATTATGTATCCGTTGGGTTAGCCAATGGGTTTTAACAACTCTTTACCATCTCATTTTAGTAGGGTTTTGTACTTTTACGGGCGCAAAAAAGAATAGAAAAACACATGAAGTTATCAAAAGAAGCCGTTTTGGAACAGGCCAACAAAGTGTGCAAAAACACGTTGATGGAAACCTTAAATATTGAAATGATTGATTTTGGAAAAGATTTTCTAGTGGCCCGTATGCCCGTTAATTCGCGAGTGTACCAGCCCGATGGAGTTTTGCACGGCGGCGCTACGGCAGCTTTGGCCGAAAGTGTGGGAAGTTTTGCTTCAAATATTTTCCTGGATTCCGATAAGTTTTTTGTGCGCGGCATAGAAATTACCGCCAATCATATTAAAAGTGTTAAAGAAGGCTATGTTTATGCCAAAGCCACTTTTTTGCACAAAGGGCGCACCACGCAATTGTTGGATATTCGGGTAACCGACGATCATGACAACCTTATTTCCTTTTGTAAACTATCCACCATTTCCCTGCCTAAAAAATAAGAATGATCCAAGACGAGTTTTTTAAGCGTATCGCAGCCCAATACCAATCCCATCTTCCTTTTGTAGCTTACCGAAAACCCAATAGGCAAGAGGTAAACGCCTTTATTCAGCAAACAGATGAATTAATTTTTTCAGAAGATTATTCAGAAACCGGATTTGTGTTCGCGCCGTTTGATGATGCCAAAAAATCGGTGTTGATGCCTTTGCAGCATTCCGAAGTTTTAAAGGCGACTTATGAGGTTTCCGAGGAAAGTAAAACCGATGGGATAATTCATGTTTTCGATGCATCGGAAAAGGAAAACCACATCAATTTGGTAGAAAAAGGGATTAGCGCGATTAAAAACGATGTGTTTAAAAAAGTGGTGCTTGCAAGAAGTGAAACGGCACAGCTTTCAGAAAACAATCCTATCGCCATTTTTAAAAGGCTGTTGAATACCTATCCATCGGCATTTGTATATTGCTGGTTTCACCCTAAAGTTGGGCTGTGGTTGGGCGCGACGCCCGAAACCCTGATAAAGATTGAAGGAAGCCAGTTTTCGATTATGGCGTTGGCCGGAACGCAAAACTATAACGGCACGCTCAACGTCAATTGGCAAGAAAAGGAAAAACAGGAGCAGCAATACGTTACCGATTTTATTACCGAAAATTTGAAACCCACTGTGGAACGCTTAACGGTATCGGATACGGAAACTGTAAAAGCCGGTAATTTGGTGCATTTAAAAACCATGGTTTCGGCACGGTTAAAATCTAATGTGCCGTTAAGGCAAGTCATTGATGCGTTGCACCCCACACCGGCGGTTTGCGGTTTGCCAAAGCATGCTGCCAAACAATTTATTTTAGAGCACGAAAACTATAATCGGTCATTTTACACGGGTTTTTTGGGCGAACTTAACATGGAAAAAACGGCCAAGCCACGCTCGGGAAAACGAAACATTGAAAACCGTGCTTATACCATGACCAAAAAGAGCACGCAACTTTATGTGAATTTGCGCTGCATGCAAATAAAGGAACAAAACGCCATAGTTTACGTGGGCGGCGGCATTACCGAAAGCTCGAATCCGGAAAGCGAGTGGCGGGAAACGGTTTCAAAATCGCAAACCATAAAAAAGGTACTTTCGTAAAAAATGCGGTCGATGGAATGTAATATTCCGTCGAGAGAATTGCCCAAAACTTCTATTCTCTTTTATAAAATGGAGACATAGTTTCAATTTTGAAGTGTAAAATAAAAACACGCTTTAAAATGAAACCTTACATTTACATAGCATTCTTTTTAATAGGAATTTTTACGGTGAAGGCCCAAGATTCCGATTCTAAGCCATGGACGTTCCAAGAGTGTTTGGAGTATGCCGTAGAGAACAATATTACCATAAAGGATGCCGAATACACCAAAGAGACTGCCGATGTTACCTATCAGCAATCCAAAGACAACAGGCTGCCAACCTTATCGGGAAGCGCTTCGCAACGATTTACCAACGGGCAGTCCATAGACCCCATTACCAGCGATTTTGTAAACCAACAAATACACTCCAGTAGTTTTGGGTTGAACACTTCGGTGAGTTTGTACCGAGGTAATCAAATTACAAATCAAATCAAGCAAAACAAGCTTTTGGCAGACCAAAATTCACTGTATTTGGAAGAGGCCAAAAACAGCATCAAGCTAAGTGTGGCCGAGGCCTATTTGCAGGCTTTGTACGCAAAGGAAGGGATGGCCATTGCAGAAGAAAATCTTGAGGTAACAAAACAACAGGCCGAACAGGCCAAGGCCAGATATGATGCGGGAAGCATTGCCATGCAAGATTATACCGATGCGATTTCGCAAGAAGCTACAAACAGATACAATTTAATCGATGCCAAAAACAATTATGCACAACAATTATTGGCACTGAAACAATTGTTGGAATTGGGGCCGGAAACCGATTTTGATATTGCTGCACCCGAAACCGAAACGTATCAAGCGCCCATATTGCCTAATAAATCTTCGGTTTATAATGCAGCTTTGGGGATTTTGCCCGAGTATGAAGCGGTAAAATTGGGCATTGAGGTTTCCAAAAAGGATCTAGACCTTGCAAAAGGCGATTATTTGCCGTCATTAACATTGTCTGGTAGTATCGGCACTGGTTATACAAACACACAGGATTTAACCTTTTCTGAGCAAATAAACGGCAACTTCAACCAATCGCTTGGGCTGTCGTTAAACGTACCCATTTTTAATGGCAACCAAACCAAGGCCGCGGTTCAAAAAGCAAAAATAGCTGTTGAAAAATCTCAAATTCAAGTGCAAACCGCCCAAAAGGAAATTTATAAAAAAGTAGAAACGGCCTACCAAAATGCTTTGTCGTCGCAAGAACAATTGCTTGCAGCAGAAGCGGCTAGTACGGCAGCACAGGAATCTTTCAAATTGGCACAAAAAAAATATGATTTGGGCGCGTTGAGCACAACAGATTTGGTGATAAGCCAAAACACATATACCAATGCACAGCAAAATTATTTACAGGCCAAATACCTAAATATTCTGTACAACCAATTATTACAATTTTATCAAGGGAATCAAATAAAAGTTTAAAAAATCAATCTATGAAATCAAATAAAAAAACCATCATCATAACCATAGCGTTGCTTGTTGTAACCCTTGTAACCTATGGATTTTTAAGCCGCGGAAGCGATAGCGTGATTGAAGTTAAAACCACGACGGCCCAAAAGGGAGAAGTTACAAAATTGGTTACCGCAACCGGAACCGTGCAACCATTGACTGAAGTTGAAGTAGGTACCCAAGTTTCGGGTAAAGTATCCAAAATTTATGTGGATTATAACAGCGAGGTAAAAGCGGGCGATTTGTTGGCCGAATTGGACAAGACCAACCTGCAGGCCGCTTTATTACAGACCAGGGCCAGCTATAACAGCGCGATTAACGAACGCGATTATTTACAGACCATTTTTAACCGACAGGAAAAACTTTTTGAAAGCAAAGTGATAAGTCAAGCCGATTATGATGAAGCACTTTACAACTTAAACGTCGCAAAAAATACAGTTACCCAACGCTATTCAAATTTAGAGGAAGCCAAAACCAACCTAAATTACGCCGAGATTTACTCGCCAATAGACGGTGTGGTATTGTCAAGAGAAGTGGACGAAGGCCAAACCGTAGCGGCAAGCTATTCCACCCCCACTTTGTTCACCATAGCAAAGGATTTAAAAGACATGCAGGTTGAAGCCGATGTAGATGAAGCCGATATAGGCGAAGTAGAAGAAGGCCAGCGCGTAATGTTTACGGTTGATGCCTACCAAGGCACTGAATTTGAAGGCACCGTAACTCAGGTTCGGTTAAATCCTTCAGAAGAGTCAAATGTAATAACCTATACAGTAGTTATCGAAGCCAAAAATCCCGATTTAAAACTAAAACCGGGGTTGACCGCCACTGTTTACATTTACACTTTAGAGCTAAATGACCAATTGACCCTGGAGGCGAAGGCCATTAACTTTAAACCAGATGTCAATTTAATCCGAGCTTATGGCGAACAAGAAGGAGTAGATGGTTTCCAAGAAGTGGAAGCACCCGAAACTTCCGAAAACGAAGCGGTAGTTTGGGTACTCAATAATAAGCAAATAACGCCCAAAAAAGTGGTTTTGGGAGAGAGCGACGGTGTAAACATTCAGGTTAAAAAGGGATTGTCCGAAGGAGCACAACTGGTTTATAGTTTGGAAAGTGTAACAACAAGCACTTCGGAAGCGGCAAGTGGTGAAAGCCCTTTTATGCCCAAGCCACCGGGAAGAAACAAGGATAAGGAAAAAAAGGAATAGGACATGGAAGTTAGAGCACTTAAAAAAGAAATCATTAGTATAAATGACCTGAAAAGGGATTTTAAAATGGGTGATGAGGTTGTTCATGCTTTAAAAGGCATTTCCTTTACCATTTATGAGGGCGAGTTTGTAACCATAATGGGAAGCAGTGGTTCGGGAAAGAGCACCATGCTTAATATTTTAGGGTGTTTGGACCAGCCAACATCCGGCGGTTACGAAATTGATGGCGTACTGGTTAAAAAATTAAACAGGAATGCATTGGCGGAAATCAGAAATGAAAAAATAGGATTTATTTTTCAATCCTATAATCTATTGCCACGTACAACCGCCATTGAAAATGCAGAATTACCATTGCTTTACAACAGTAGCGTAAGCACAGCAGAACGTCGCGAACGTGCCGAAACAGCCCTGAAACGTGTTGGGTTGGCAGAACGGATGGGACACACGCCGGCACAGTTATCCGGTGGGCAACAACAGCGTGTGGCCATCGCCAGGTCGTTGGTAAACAATCCTGTAGTGATTCTCGCCGATGAAGCCACCGGAAACCTGGATACCAAAACCTCCTATGAAATTATGGCTTTGTTCCAAGAATTGAACAAGCAAGGTAAAACCATAGTTTTTGTAACCCACGAACCCGATATCGCAGAGTTTAGTAGTAGGACCATTGTGTTAAAAGATGGCCATATTATTAAAGATGAAAACAACAATAATATAAAAGATGCCGCCAAGGCTTTGGCAGCGCTTCCCAAAGAAGATTAATATGAGGATAATAAATTTACTTAGAACCGCTTGGAAAGCCATTTTGTTGAATAAGGTAAGAACATTGCTTACCATGTTGGGCATTATTATTGGCGTAGGTTCGGTTATCGCTATGTTGGCCATAGGCGAAGGCTCGAAAGAAAGCATAAAGACCCAAATTTCTAGCATGGGTTCCAATATGATAAATATTCGTCCGGGTGCTGATATGCGTGGCGGGGTTAGGCAAAACCCCAGCGATATGCAAACCCTTAAATTGGATGATTATAAAGCCCTCGTTTCCGAAGCCAATTTGCTTACCGCCGTATCGCCACAAGTAAGTGGTAGCGGGCAGGCCATTAACGGCGCCAACAACTGGCCCACTTCAATTTATGGGGTGTCGCCAGCCTATGCCGATATCAAAAAATACGAGATAGAGGACGGCAGTATGTTTACCAGTACCGAGATAAATTCGGCTTCAAAAGTAGCTGTAATTGGGCAGACCATTGTTGAAAACCTGTTTCCTAACGGGGAAAATCCTATCGGTAAAATGATTCGTTTTGATAATACACCCTTCAAAGTGATAGGTATTTTAAGCGAAAAGGGCGAAAACACCTTTGGCCAGGACCAAGACGATATTGTTTTGGCGCCTTATACGGCTGTGCAAAAGCGCATTTTGGCCATCGATTATTTGCAAAGCATTGTAGCTTCGGCCGTGAGTGAGGAAGAAGCGGATAATGCCGTTACCCAAGTGACCGAAATTTTAAGAAGGCAACATAACATTTCGGCCAATGACGATGACGATTTTAACGTATTTTCTATGGAAGAATTGATTTCAACATTCAGTTCTACCAGCGAAATGCTTACGGTTTTATTGGTGTCCATTGCGGCGATTTCGCTTTTGGTTGGTGGCATTGGCATTATGAACATTATGTACGTTTCGGTAAAGGAGCGCACCCGCGAAATTGGTTTGCGAATGGCCGTTGGCGGAAAGGGCAACGATATTTTGATGCAGTTTTTGATTGAAGCCATTTTAATAAGCATTGCAGGTGGATTAATTGGTGTATCTTTGGGATTATTGTCAACGTTTGTTATTGAGAATTTTATAGGTTGGCCCACAAGTGTAACCACGTATTCCATAGTAATTTCGTTTGCGGTTTGTGCCATAACGGGTATTTTCTTTGGGTGGTACCCCGCAAGAAAAGCTTCGGCCTTAGACCCCATTACAGCATTGCGTTATGAGTAGTTTTATATCAAGGAAAAGCAAAAATATCATCATTTTTTTTCATGTATTGGTATGGATCGTGCTGTTTAGTTTTCCATACTTGCTTTCCTCGGGGCAGCAACAGGCGTTGGACCGTGTGGTGGCCCATTCGTGGGTTCCGTTGGTTTTGTACGGCTTGGTTTTTTATCTCAATTATTTTGTTCTGGCCGATAGGTTTTTTCTGGAAAAAAAATATGCCGTTTTTGCGGTAATAAATATAGTATTGATTGTGTTTTGCGTACTTCTTAAAGAGCAAATAAACCACAGTATTTTTGCCCATTTGTTTCCTGATGCCAATGATAGAAAGGGGCCTCCGATTTCGTTTTTCATCTATTTGCAAATTATCTGGTTCGTGGTTCCGGTGGTGTTTGCCATTGCTCTCAAGACCGCAGAGCGATTGATAAAAAACGAATCGGAACGAAAGGAAGCCGAAAATATTAAGTTGGAGTCCGAACTTCAGCATTTAAAATACCAGTTGCAACCGCATTTTTTCTTTAATTCGTTGAACAATATCTATTCGTTGGTCGATATTTCACCCGAAAAGGCAAAATCGTCCATCCATAGTTTAAGTAAGCTGATGCGCTATTTGCTGTATGACACTACCACCGAAAAAGTACCTTTGCAGCAAGAAGTTGATTTTTTGGAAAAATATATCGCCTTAATGCGGTTGAGGCTCACCGACAAAACCCAAATAGAGTATAGTTTCCCGAAGGTGAACGATACGATTACGGTGGCGCCACTGTTGTTTATTTCATTGGTTGAAAACGCATTTAAACATGGGGTTTCGGCCAATAAAAACAGTACGCTTTATTTTGAGATGGACGTGCAAGGCAACCAAATAAAATTTATAACCAAAAACCCCAACTACCCTAAAAACGAAACCGATAAAAGTGGCTCTGGCATTGGTATTGTCAATTTGAAAAAGCGACTGGATTTAATTTACCCGAACAAGCACAGCTTTGATTACGGCGTTGATGATGGTACATTTTTTACCAAATTAACTTTTGAAACGAATTGATGGAAAACTTACTTTTAAATTGTGTAATCGTTGATGACGAACCCATGGCTTTAAATTTAGTGGAAAGCTATGTGGAAAAAACCCCGTTTTTAGTTTTAAAGAACAAGTACAATAGTGCCATTGAAGCCCTAAATTATGTTACCGAACACCCTGTTGACCTGTTGTTCTTGGATATACAAATGCCCGATTTAACCGGCCTTGAGTTTTCAAAAATGCTGCCCAAACAAACCAAGGTGATTTTTACTACCGCGTTCAACAAATACGCCATTGAAGGTTATAAGGTAGATGCCTTGGATTATCTGCTAAAACCCTTTGATTATGCCGAGTTTTTAACCGCGGCCAATAAAGCCAAAGCATGGTTTGAATTGGTGCGGAAAAGTAATGTGCAACCTGTTGGCAAAACCACGTTGGTAAGCCCGAAACAGGAATTTTTGTTCGTAAAGTCGGAATATAAGCAACTGCGCATAAAACTGGACGACGTGTTGTATTTTGAAGGCCTTAAAGACTACATTAAAATCTGGATTAAAAACGAGCCCAAAGCTATTTTAACCCTCATGAGCTTAAAATCGTTGGAAGCGCAATTGCCCGAAGATGATTTTATGCGCGTGCACCGTTCCTTTATTGTGTCCTTAAAAAATATAGAAGTTATTGAGCGTAGCCAAATCATCATCAACAAGCAGCGCATCACGGTATCAGAACAGTACAAACCCAAGTTTTTAGAGTTTTTAATCAAAAACTCGCTCAATCTGTAACGGTAAAACCAACTGATTCATTCATCTGTAAATATGGCAATTCCGTAGGCTTTTTAACAGGGTTTGTCTATTCGCTTTTTATAAACTATTCCATAAAATTACTTTTGAAGAAATAAATTTTATATCATGAAAAAAATCACATTATCATTGGTAGTAGTTTTAGCAATGGCCAGTTGTAACGGTGTAAAAAATGTAAGCACATCGAACGTTTCGCAAGCAGCAACCTTATTAAGTTCATTAAGTTCAAACTCTACTGTACAACAAATTTCTACACTTTTTAGTTTGCTGGACACCAACAGCGATGAGTCCATTAGTACTACCGAGGCCATTGGTTCGGTGGCAGAAAACTTTAATGTTTTGGATACCGATAACAGTTCGGGTTTAAACCTCACCGAATTGACCGGGTTGCTTGGCCTTTTGTAATAATTTCCGGATTTTGAAGTTAAAAAATGCTACTAGAATTAAAATTCAGGCAGCATTTTTTGTTGTATGTATAATGTATTTAACCGACTATATTAATTAATTTTGTTTTTCATTAATTAAAAATATGGTCTATCCAAAAATTCCCCTGGCGCAAACTATTGTCCAGTTGTGCAAAGCTAAAGGCATTAAACATATAATAACATCACCCGGTAGTAGAAACGCCCCGCTAACTATTGGGTTTACAAACGACGATTTTTTTAATTGCTACAGCATTGTTGACGAACGCTGTGCGGCCTTTTTTGCATTGGGCATTGCCCAAAAGTTGCAAGAGCCTACGGCCGTGGTGTGTACTTCGGGCAGTGCGTTACTCAATTATTATCCGGCGGTGGCCGAAGCGTTTTATAGCGATATTCCGTTGGTGGTGCTTTCGGCCGATAGACCAAAACATTTGGTGGGTATTGGCGACGGGCAAACCATAAACCAAAAGAATGTGTTTGATAACCACATTCTATATTCGGCCAATTTAAAGCTCGATTTAAAGGACGAAAAAAATGTGCCCAGCCACGAAGAATTGCCTATTTTCAAAAACTTAGAGAATAAATTCGAACGGTTTTTGGGGCTTCAAAAAGACATCCAAATTTTTAACGAAGAAGAAATAAACACGGCCATTAATGTTGCAGTATTAAAAAGAGGGCCGGTACATATCAATATTCCGTTGGATGAACCGCTTTACGAAACTACCGATAAGCTTTCGGTAAATCCGAAACCCATTGAGGAAACCGAAAAGGATACGGAAATTGAAGATTATGTGTTGAGATCTTGTTTGGAAGATTGGAATGCGGCCACAAAAAAAATGATTTTGGTAGGGGTAAACCAACCCAACCAGATTGATAAAAAATGGCTGGACGAGTTGGCGCAAGATGATAGTATTTTGGTGTTTACCGAAACGACTTCGAATTTGAGCCACTCTGAGTTTTTTCCTAGTATAGACCAAATTATAGGCCCGCTTTCTGCCGAAGAACAAAAAGAATTGCAACCCGATATTTTACTCACTTTTGGTGGTTTGGTGGTATCAAAAAAAATAAAACAGCTTTTGCGTAAGTTTCAGCCCAAACACCATTGGCACATTGATCCAAAAACGGCGTACGACACTTATTTTTGTTTGGAAAATCATATTGAAACTACGCCAAACCAGTTTTTTGAAGCTTTTTTGCCAAAAGTTACGCATTATGTTAAAAGTGGCTATAAAACCCAATGGGCAACTGTAAAACAGCGTCGGTTAAAAAAACATAAAGCTTATTTGGACGACATTCCATTTTCAGATTTTAAAGTGTTTAGTCGGGTTTTGAAGTCGGTTCCAGAACATTCGGTGCTACAAGTGGGCAACAGTTCGGCCATTCGTTACACGCAATTATTCAAACTCGATAAAACTTTAGAAGTGTATTGTAATCGAGGCACCAGTGGTATTGACGGCAGTACTTCAACTGCCATTGGTTTTGCTGTGGCTAGTGAAAAACGCACTACTTTTATTACTGGCGATTTAAGTTTTTTGTACGATAGCAATGCGCTTTGGAATAATTACATTCCGAATAATTTTAGAATCATCATAATCAATAACCAGGGTGGCGGTATTTTCAGAATTTTGCCCGGACACAAAAACACCGAAAATTTCGATGCCTATTTTGAAACCAACCACAATCACACCGCAAAGCACCTTTGTGATATGTACGGTTTTAATTATGAATCTGCCCACGATGAGGAAGGTTTAAAAACAGTATTAAGCTCATTTTATGATGAAGGCAATCAGCCTAAATTACTCGAAGTTTTTACGCCCAAAACCACAAATGACAAGGTGCTTTTAAAGTATTTTGAGTTTATAAAATAGTTTTCTTCCAAAGGAAAATGGTTTAAGTGGAAACAAGTGACGGATAAGATTTTTTTGTGTCTAAAAAAATAGTTACCTTTAAGCGGTTATCAATTAATTGTTTCACAAATACTTAAAAACAGAAAACATTATGAGCAAAAGAGACGAGCTTATCGCAAAATATGCTGAAGATTTAAAAGAAAAGTGCGGTGTTAACGCAGATATGGATTTATTGACCAAAGTAACCATAGGTTGTGGACCTTCAATTTACAATGCCGATGCAGCAACGGTTTCAGGATCGGATGAGTCTGAATTGGCAACCGTAAAAAACAACTTTTTAATCAAAAAATTAGGGCTAAGCGATGGTCCAGAATTAGACAAAGGCATTGATGCCGTTATGGAAACCTACGGAAAATCCAACCGCAATAAGTATCGTGCCGTAGTGTATTATTTATTGACCAAGCATTTCAAAAAAGAATCGGCATATTAAAAATCGGTTTCATATAAAAGTTAAAGGCGTTACATTTTGTGGCGCTTTTTTTTTGCCATTTTGCCAAGTAAGAAATTCTTATTTGTAATTATGATTATAACCAACGCTATCACTACCTTTGCAGCATGATTAGATTAGGCGAAATAAATACCATGGAAATACTTCGTGAAACCGATCACGGGGTATATTTAATTGATAAGGACGATGAAGAAGTATTGCTTCCCAACCGTTACGTGCCCGAAAGTTTCAAAATTTGGGACGAGCTGGAAGTTTTTGTCTATTTAGATAATGAAGAACGTCCGGTAGCCACCACCGATAGGCCTTATATCATGAAAGGCGATTTTGCATTATTGCGCTGCAATCAAGTTACCGAATATGGTGCTTTTTTAGATTGGGGTTTGGTAAAGGAATTGTTTTGTCCGTTTAAGGAACAAGCTTTTAAAATGAAACCCGGAGGTTGGTATTTGGTATATTGTTATTTGGATGAAAAAACCAATAGATTGGTGGCTTCGAGTAAAACCAATCGGTTTTTAGACAATAAAAATTTAACGGTTGAGGAATTTGATGTGGTCGATTTAATGGTGTCGCATCCGTCTGATTTGGGCATGAACGTTATCGTCAACAAAAAGCATACCGGCTTAATTTACAAAAACAATATTTTTAAGGATTTAAGTGTAGGGGATAAGCTAAAAGGAGTGGTAAAAAAAATCCGTTCGGGCAATAAATTAGATATTGTTTTAGAGCAAGTGGGCTACCGAAATATAGAACCTAATGCCGAAAAGATTTTACAGGAACTTCAGGACAATAATGGATTTTTGACCCTGACCGATAAATCGTCGCCAGAAGACATTAAGGAAGTTTTGCAAATGAGCAAAAAGAACTTCAAAAAAGCCATTGGCAGTTTATACAAACAACGCAAAATAGCATTGGAAAAGGACGGTATTCGTTTAGTTTAACGAAAACGTACTATTTTTTACTTTTTCAGAAATCGTTTTTATGGCCTCAGAAATGGTATTGTAATCTACTTTTTCGGTAATGCAAAAATCATTTTCAATTTCAGCGTTCATTTTACTTGCTAAATCGTGGCCAACAACCCCATAAGCTTTTAAATTCTTGGCTTGTGTCCTAAAAAACGCAGTATGCATCAGGTTAACGGAATAAGAATTGATTCGGTTGGCTACAACGCCGTAAGGTTTTGAGTTTCCAAAATAATTAACAAATTCATTAATAATAATGCCAGAATTGTTCATATCGAAATGAACGCCTTCGTAAAGCTCAACAATTGCAATGTCTTCAAAAAAGAAAACATTGCCCAACTTGCTCTCTACGGTTTTTATGATTTTGCAGGAAAACTCGGTTTCTAATAATTTCATTTTTTGAATAGGGTTAAAACTATGTTTTTTTGTAAAAAGTTAAATATTAGACACATATAAATAATAAGGTCACATTTTATATCACTTTTTTAAAAAATTCATGCAAAAGTACTGTGCAAGCATAGTATTTTGAGTTAAAATTTAGTTAAACTTTAAATTGATAAAATCGTTAATTTTTAATTGAGCGATTCTATTATTAGTATTTTTGTAATATGATAAATAACGATACCATTGTTGCTTTGGCAACACCTGCGGGAGCGGGTGCTATCGCTGTAATTCGCTTATCGGGCGGCGAAGCCATTACTATTGCCGAAACGTGTTTCAGGTCTATAAAAAAAGACAAGCGCCTCAGCAAGCAAAAAACACATACCATCCATTTGGGGCATATTGTAGATGGAGAGAAGGCTATTGATGAGGTATTGCTATCTGTTTTTAAAAACCCCAATTCGTACACAGGTGAAAATGTGGTAGAGGTATCGTGCCATGGGTCGAGTTACATCCAACAGGAAATCATCCAATTGTTTTTGCGGAAAGGCTGCAGAATGGCCTCGGCGGGCGAATTTACTTTGCGTGCTTTTTTAAACGGAAAACTCGATTTAAGTCAGGCAGAAGCAGTGGCCGATTTAATAGCTAGTGATAACGAAGCATCGCACCAATTGGCCATGCAGCAGATGCGGGGCGGATTTTCATCTGAAATAGCCAAACTTAGGGAAGAATTGTTAAATTTTGCTTCCCTCATTGAATTGGAACTCGATTTTGCGGAAGAAGATGTGGAGTTTGCCGACCGAACCCAATTTAAGGATTTGATAGACCGAATCGTTTTCGTTTTAAAACGATTAATAGATAGTTTTGCTGTCGGAAATGTGATCAAAAATGGTATTCCCGTTGCTATAGTTGGCGAGCCCAACGTGGGGAAATCGACCTTATTGAATGCGCTTTTAAATGAAGAGCGAGCCATTGTGAGCGACATTGCCGGAACGACGCGCGATACCATTGAAGATGAAATTTCAATAGGTGGAATAGGGTTCCGTTTTATCGATACGGCCGGCATCCGAGAAACCAAAGATGTGGTTGAAACCATCGGTATTCAAAAGACATTTGAAAAAATTGCCCAATCGCAGGTAGTTATTTACCTGTTTGATGCCGAATCGGTTTTTGCCAAAAAAGCCTCGTTGCACGCCATAAAAGTGGAGATTGAAAAAATTAAGAACAAATACCCGCAAAAGCCGTTGGTAGTTATAGCCAATAAAGTAGATGCCATTAGTGATGACGAAAAACAAAGTCTTAAAAGCGCTATTCCAGAAATAGAATTACTTTCGGCCAAAACCCAAAAAGGTGTTGAAGAATTAAAACTAAAGCTCACCAATTTTGTGAATACTGGCGCTCTTCGAAACAATGAAACTATTGTAACCAATACGCGCCATTACGACGCCCTTTTGAAAGCTTTGGAAGAAATCCAGAAGGTGAAATATGGATTAGACACCGGCTTGTCGGGCGATTTGCTGGCGATTGATATCCGCCAGGCACTCTATCATTTTGGTGAAATTACAGGTGAAATTACGAACGATGATTTGTTGGGTAATATTTTTGCTAATTTCTGCATCGGCAAATAGACAGTAATTTTATTTGATTTCATTTGTGGTTAAATGATTGTAAATCAAATAGTTGTTAATAACTTGTTAGGCGATATTTTCCCTTAATAGCCGTTTTTTTCTTAATTTTTACACCTCATTTACACCTTGGCTGCTGTTTTTACACCCGAGGTGTAAAAATTTACACCTTATGAAAGTTCATTTAAGAAAGAAAAAATTAAAGAGTGGAAAGACGAGCCTTTATATAGAATATTATAAAGGTAGTAAAACTTCAAAAGAGGGAAAAGTTAGGCATATTAGAGAGTTCGAATATCTAGACCTTTATTTGATAACAGACCCTGAAACAGCGAATGAAAGAAAAATTAATAAAGAGCAATTAGAAGTTGCCGAAAAGATTTTAGCAATTAGAAAAGCTGAGATTTATCAAGGAAAATATAAAATCCAAAACAACTATAAAGGAAAAACTACGCTTTTGGATTTTTATGAAGAAAAGAAGGAGGAGCGTTATCAAACAAAAAATAATTATGATAACTGGGATGCAGCACAAAAACATTTAGAAAACTATTGCCCAGCAAACATAACTTTTAATGAGATAGATGTTGACTTTATCAAAGGGTATAGAAAATATCTTGATACGGTGGCTGTTACAAAAAGCAAAAAAAAGCTTTCACAAAATACTAAACATACATATTTCAATAAGTTTAAAGCCTGTTTGAAAGCGGCTTTCGAAGAAGGCTATATGAAAGAAAACTTGATAAAGAAAGTAAAAGGCTTCACTATGGGGGAATCGACGAGAGAATATCTGACGTCTGAGGAACTTCAAAAACTTTCTGAAACACCATGTTCTATTCCTATTTTAAAGCGCGCATTTTTATTTTCAGCTCTAACCGGAATAAGATGGTCCGATATTAACAAGCTAAAATGGTCGGAGGTAAGGGACGAAGGTTTTGATAGAGAAAATAATCCCGTATTTCGGGTTGTGTTCCAACAAAAGAAAACAGAAGGTGTAGAGTATTTATATATTTCTCAGCAAGCGAGAGAACTTTTAGGGGAACGAAAAGATAATAACCAGAGAGTATTCAAAGGGCTTAGATACAGTGCCCATACAAATCTTAAATTGTTGCGATGGTGTATGTTTGCCGGTATAACGAAACATATAACTTTCCATTCAGCTCGTCACACCAATGCTGTGTTATTGTTGGAAAATGGAGCGGATATCTATACCGTTTCAAAGCGGTTAGGGCATAAGGAAATAAGAACAACAGAAATTTATGCCAAAATCATTGATAAAAAAATGAAGGAAGCCGCTAATCGAGTTCCGGTTTTAAACATCACCAATATTTAAAAAGACTACTTATTCAGTAGTTTTTCCAAATATTTGATTTTATCCTGCTCGGCTTGTAAAAGACGTTCGTAGAGTTTTTTGTTTTCCTCGTGGGCTTCAATGAGCTTATCTAAAGGGTTGAATGTGCAATGGTAATTGTTTAAAGGCCCATTGTTGATACTATTGTCATTAAAATTATTGATATTGTTGAAAATGGTTTCCTCAGAAAAATTCTCAATACCTTCCTTGGTCACGCCTAAGGCTTTGGCCACCTGTTCCAGTTTATCGTCCTCAATCTGTTCAGACTGTTCAATCTTAGATACGGCCTGTTGGCTGATGTTCAGGGCATCGGCAAGGGCTTCCTGTTTCATGCCTCTAAGTTCACGGATGCGGCTAATCTTGCGCCCGATGTGATTTGGTTTTGTAGCTGTTTCCATACCCCAAATATAATAATTAATCCCATATAGTTTCAGGTAAAAAACAAATAGTAGGGAGTAAAAAACAACTCCGCGTGGTTGGGTACGCGGAAAAGTGGGCTTTACTTTAGGGGAACCAAAAGGAAAATGAAATGGATTCCAAACTTATAAAAGAAATTATCGATAGCCAAGAGCCCATTGCCATCATCAAATATTTTGAATGGCCGATATTTTCAAATGATTATGCCCATCCAAGGTATGCGATGCTCAGGATTGACAGTAAGCACAACGATATCCATGAAATTGACATCCCCTTCAACCTCGTTCCCTTTGTGATCTCCCAAACGGACCGCTTTGAAGAAGCCTTAAGGTTAAGCGAAGGCGTTGTTTGGGAACGCATGGGGTTCAGGAAAGTTGTGAAAAGTAGCATACCCAATACTAAGGTATATCAATTCATAAACCAACGGTAACACTCAAAACCTATTGCCATGAACAACTACATTAACATACCAGAGCATTTTGAAAATAAAAAACAACTATCGGCTTTGCTGGACAGCATACTCAATATGCTGACCTTTGATATTATATTTCTATCGGGGCTGCAAGACGAAGGAGGAGGTTCTTATTATTTTATTACGGCGCTTGTTGATGCCAATATCGACCCTGTTCCCAATGAG
>CAZZDI010000004.1:0-9510 GCA_964653155.1 uncultured Flavobacteriaceae bacterium
TGAATCATCTAACATTTACTAAATTTTAATTTTATGAAAACAAATTTACTACCCTGCCTAGCATTAATTCTAGGCTTCAGTTATGTCCAAGCCCAAAACTTGCCAGCCAATCCTGAACCAGGAAAATGTTACGTAAAATGTATTACCAAAGACGAATTTAAAGACGTAGAAGAAACCATTGAAGTGTACCCTGCTTACACTAAACTAGAAATAGTTCCTGCTACTTACAAAACCGTTGAAGAACGCGTATTGATAAAGGAAGCCTCTAAAAAGCTGGTTTATGTACCTGCTGTTTATGAAACCGTTGAAGTACCTTACATAAAAAAAGAAGGCAGAACAGATTTAAATATAAACCCCGCATCCTTCGGGTCAAACTCAAGAACTTTTGAAGTTTACCCAGAAACTTCTGGGTGGGAATACAAAGAAACTGCCTGCGACGCACCAAATAAAGAAGATTGTGTTGTTGCCTGTTTTGTAAGCTACCCCGCACAATTTAAAGACGTAAGCTTCACTACCTTAGCAAAAGATGCTACTACAAACAACATCCCTGTTGATGAAGTTCCTGCTACCTATTCCAAGAAAGTGGTTAAAACACCTGCTAGAATGGATGAAATAGATATTCCTGCCGAATATAAAACCATTACTCGTCAGGTTGTTGAAAACCCAGCTACAACAAGAAGCGTTACCGTTCCTGCCAGAACCCAAACCGTAACAAGAACCGTACTCTCTAAAAAAGGAGGCATAACCACCTGGGAGGAAATAGATTGCGGATTGTTGAATGCAAACGTACTGCCTATTTTCTACGAACTTGGTAGCGCCCGTATTACTCCAGCTTCAAAGAAAACTATTGACGAAACGCTATTGCCTTTATTAAATAGCAAACCTGTTAGCATTGAATTAATGTCTCATACCGACTCTAGAGGCAATGACGATTTCAATATGTCTTTATCTCAACAACGTGCTAATTCCGTTGTAAACTACCTTGTTTCAAAAGGTATTTCAAGAAGCCGATTAAGCGCTAAGGGTTACGGTGAAACTCGATTGGTAAATCGTTGTTCTAACGGTGTAGATTGTTCTGAAGCGGAGCACCAAAGAAACAGAAGAACTGAATTTAGAGTTTTAAGCAATTAAAAATCAAATCCTTATACTATACAAAAGGCACCCAATGGGTGTCTTTTTTGTTAATGTATTATTTTGGACTAAAAATATACATCGGATAGGTTGAAACTTGTTTTTTCACAACAATACCATAATTATCCTGTAACGCCGACTGCATTAAATCAAAATACTTATAGTGCACTTCCCAATCGTGCAAAGTTTCGTTTTCATCATTTTCAAATAATAAATAAGGAATATCAACAAGGTTTGAAATTTGAAATACCATATCGTTCAGGGTTACATCATCTGCCTTTATATCCGAATCGCCTATTAAAAAATGTGGGGTTTCACTACCCCAATCTATTTGTTTGGCATCCCAAAACATGGGTTCTTTTACATTGAAAACCAAAACATCTCCCTGCGCTTCTTTTTCATCTTGCTTTAATTTCAATGCCTTTAAAATAGCCTTGGGCTGGTTGAGGTACGCTCGAGAACCAATTTTATACATTACACGATAGGCTTTATTAAAACCATTTGTTGGCAGGCTTATCTGGTTTTTGTTGCAACGTAAAACATAGGCCAAAATGGTTTTCAAATCCCCCCTCAACTCCAAAAAATCAAGATTCCTCTTTATTTGAATGCCTTGCCCGTATTCACTATCGTGAAGTTCTATAATTTCAAAACTTTTGTCAACCTCCAAATCTGGCTTTACAACAACTTTTTTGTATGCTCTCTCAACAAACATTTCTCCAACATCAATTTTCCTGAAATCATATTTCAAAAAAGATCTTATATGGCGAACCTTAAAATTGGCCGGATGGCCCTCCCAAAGTTTTTCTCCTTGGCCATTGTACAAAATACCAAAGGGCAAACTAGATATTTGTTCCTTTTTAAAGGTTTGCCCTTCATAATCAATTGCTACATCCAGCCCGTTGGCATGCTTTAACATGAAACGTTTTACTACTTCAGGACTTTCTTGTGAAAGGGACAGCACGTAAAAATCATCCGAAAATTGCTTTTGCAGCGACTCTAAGTATTTTGTTGCATGAATACATGGCCCACACCATGTTGCCCAAAAATCGACAAAATAGAGCGCATACTCATTTTGCTTTGCCAATGAAGATTCTTGAATACGTTCAGAAATATTGATTTGACCAGAAACAGGAATAGGAAAAAACAAACAAAGCCAACAAAACAGCACACCCAAATGCTTCATTTTAATAATTTTTACATTTTACAAACCTGCTTTCAATACAACAAGTATTGTGCTAAAATAGCATTTTATAAAAAAAGTTTCAAAACCTGTTACCGTTACATGGTAAAACCTATATTTGTTTACACAATTCAAAACACAAAATCATGATCCGAAAACTATTTGCTGTTATCCTTATTTTTAATCTTACGGCCTGTGCCGAACTCCAACAAGTAGTAAGCCAATTGCCCCAAGGGGAAACCATTGGCAATGAACAAATTGCCTCCGGGCTTAGGCAAGCACTGGATTTGGGCATCGACAAACAAGTAACAAAACTGATGCAAACCGATGGGTTTTACAAAAACGAATTGGTTAAAATATTACTCCCCGAAGAACTTCAAAAAGTAGATAAAGCACTGCGAGATATCGGGCTGAGCAGCTTGGCAGACGAAGGTTTAAAAGTATTGAACCGCGCCGCCGAAGACGCCGTAAAGGAAGCCGCTCCTATTTTTGTTGACGCCGTAAAAGGCATCACCTTTGCCGATGCCAAAAATATTCTTTTAGGTAGCGATAATGCCGCCACACAATATTTGACCAATAAAACCCAAACGGCACTTTACGACAAATTTAACCCCGTGATAAAAAATTCGTTCAGCAAAGTGGGAGCCGATGATATTTGGAACAATCTCATAACTCGTTATAACAGTATTCCGTTTACAAATAACGTTAACCCCAATTTAACCGATTACGTTACCGGAGAAGCTCTTGAGGGCGTTTACACCATGATTGCCATTGAAGAAAAAGAAATTAGAACCAAAGTATCTTCAAGAACTACCGATTTGCTCAAAAAAGTTTTCGCTTTGCAAGATTAAAAACGCTGAAGAAAAAGAATAACACGAGGCGGTCTGAAAAGTTAAATTTTATGTCATATTGAGCCTGTCGAAATACCTCAATGTATTGATAATCAATATTGGTTTCGATAACACTTCGACTGCGCTCAGTGTGACATCTCACAACCTGACAGACGGAAATCAAATGACTTTTCAGACAGCCTCTTTTGTGTTAATTTTTTTCTTTGCTTTTAATCCATTAATAGCCCCTACTTTCTATTTTTTACAAAAAAAATAACACACCCCTTTTACATTTCAATAAAAAAATGTATATTTAAGTACTTGTTTTTCAGTTAACCATGGAACATTCTGACCTAATTAAAACCCGCCAGGACAAATTAAGCCAACAGTACAAAAGTTTAGTTGAGCAAGCCTACAATTTTAGGCAAACCGATTCGGCACTTAGTGATATTTCTGAATTCAAGGCCATAAAGTTGCTCAATAAATTAAACAAACTGAAATACCTTTACCGAGACCCTCAAAAAGCTACTTTTTAATTTTATTAATTCCTTAACATTCCAATCACGTCTAAATAAGACGTTTATACGTATTTTACATATAAAAAGGAACGTTATGAATGCACATTTTTGTAAAGTAGGAAAAATCAAACCCAACCTCAACAAGTTGGTAAGCCTAAAGGATTTAGAAAACAGAATTGCCAATTTTGTTGACGATGTTAGTAAAGTTGAATATTCTAAAGACCTAAACGGAGCTTTTTAAAATAGCCAAAAGCTTTAACCAGCCTTGACCCGTACCACGAAAACATTTCGCCATCTACCAGCAAGATAGTAGCATTGGGATAAAATTGTTGTACCTCATTTATGTGCTTTTCAGAAAACGGAAAGGGCTCTGAGGATAACAAAACCAATTCTACCTCTGCATTTGGATTGGAGTCTTCCAATGTAATTTCCGGGTAACGGGCTAGGTGACCGTACACATTTTCAAATTTATTGAGTTGCAGTAAGTGGTTTATCAAAGTATTGTTACCTGCAACCATCCACGGATTTTTCCAAATGAAGTAAGCTACTTTTTTAAGGGGTTTGTTTTCAATAAAACGGTTGAATTCTTCTAATTTTTTCCGAATAGACAGGATAAACTCTTCCGCTTTCGTCTGCTTATCGAATAATGCTCCGTATTGTTTGATCAATTCAATACTGTCATTCACAGTAAAAATATCTGAAACATGAACAGGACAAACCTTCTCACAAGCCTCAACAATGGTTTTTGTGTTTTCTTCTTTATTACAAAGAATAATATCGGGCTTTAATTCCCGGATCTTGTCTAAATGAATTTGCTTTGTGCCACCAACAATGGTCGATTGGCTTTTTATATGCTCAGGATGCACACAGAACTTGGTTATCCCAACAAGCTGATGCTCCAAACCCAAATCGCATAACAATTCGGTTTGGCTGGGCACTAACGAAACAATACGCTTGGGAAGGTTTTCAAAACGTAATACTCGCCCAATTTGATCGTTAACCGCTACCAATCCTTTTTTTTTTAAAAGTTAGCCTAACTCAACAGCCATTTCCTTTTGAAGTGCTTCCGCTTTGCTTGCCGCGGCTGCAGCAAAATCTTCGCCATTGGAAGCGTAAATAATACCTCTCGAAGAATTGATCAACAGCCCAACATTTTCGCTCATACCATATTTACAAACGTTCTGTAAATTTCCACCTTGAGCGCCCACACCGGGCACCAATAAAAAGCTATGAGGAATAATATTTCTGATATCTGCTAAATATTCCGCTTTGGTCGCCCCAACCACGTACATTAAATTTTCTGAATTTTTCCAGGTTTTAGAGGTTTCCAGAACTTGCTTGTACAATTCCTTTCCGTTAACAGTTTTTGTTTGGAAATCGAACGCCCCAGCATTGGAAGTCAGTGCCAAAAGAATGGTGTGTTTATTTTCAAAAGCTAAAAATGGCTCTACCGAATCTTTGCCCATATAAGGTGCTACGGTAACCGAATCGAACGCCAAATCCTCAAAAAAGGCTTGGGCATACATGGTGCTGGTATTGCCAATATCGCCACGCTTGGCATCGGCAATGGTAAAAATTTCAGGATATTTTTCGTTGAGATATTTAATGGTTTTTCCAAGCGCTTTCCAACCTTTCAACCCGTAAGCTTCATAAAATGCCGTATTGGGTTTGTAAGCCACACACAAATGGTGCGTCGCATCAATAATGGCTTTATTGAACGCAAAAATAGGGTCCTCTTCTTTTAAAAGGTGCTGTGGCATTTTATTTAAATCGACATCCAAGCCAATGCAGAGAAAGGATTTTTTTTTATGGATTTGGTTGATGAGTTCGGTTGTGGTCATACCTCCTTAATCCTCCGAAAGAGGAAACTGTTATGTGATTACTCTAACTTCTATATTGAATATGTAAGCAATCACTGTTTATAAATTAATTACTTTACCCGAAACAGTGTCTTTCCCTTTGGGAAAGAGTCAGATTGGGCCTAAATAGTATCGTCGTTAGCCTTTAACTTTTCGGTGTTTTCGGCCAATTGTAATTCGTCTATAATTTTTTGGATATCGCCATTTACGATATTCGATAAATCGTAAAGGGTCAACCCAATTCTGTGGTCGGTTACTCGGCCTTGAGGATAATTGTAGGTTCTAATTTTAGCACTTCTATCGCCACTGCTTACCATGCTACCACGCTTGGCGGCATCTTCTTCCTGCTTTTTGGCCAACTCTAAATCGTACAAACGCGAACGCAACACCTTAAAGGCTTTTTCTTTGTTTTTATGCTGCGATTTTTGATCTTGGCACTGTGCCACCAATCCTGTTGGGATATGCGTTAAACGCACCGCCGAATACGTAGTGTTTACCGACTGCCCGCCTGGCCCTGACGAACAGAAATAATCGATGCGTACATCTTTGGGGTTGATTTCCACATCAAACTCCTCAGCTTCCGGAAACACCATTACCGTTGCGGCACTGGTATGTACGCGCCCTTGGGTTTCGGTTTGTGGCACACGCTGCACACGGTGCACGCCGGCTTCAAATTTTAAGGTACCGTAAACATCTTCGCCCGATACTTCAAACTGAATTTCCTTAAAACCTCCGTTGGTGCCCTCGCTAAAATCGACCGTATCTACGCGCCAACCTTTGCTTTCACAGTATTTGGTGTACATCCTGAACAAATCGCCCGCAAAAATACTGGCCTCGTCGCCACCGGTTCCGGCACGCAGTTCCACTACGGCATTTTTAGCATCTTCGGGATCTTTGGGTATTAAAAGCACTTTAATTTCTTCTTCCAATTTTGGGATGCCCTCTTTAGCTTCATCATACTGCATTTTGGCCATTTCTACCATTTCGGCATCACTTCCGTCTGCAATTATTTCTTCGGCCTCAGATAAATTATTGGTCAGTTCAACATATTGTTCGCGCTTATCCATCAACACCCTAAGGTCTTTGTACTCCCTATTCAACTCGATATAACGCTTTTGGTCTGAGATAATATCCGGCTGGATAATCAAATCGCTAACCTCATCAAAACGCTGTTTTATTATTTGTAATTTCTCTAACATTTGCCTTTTTTATTGGGAATCAAAAATACGATAATTTATGAATTTACCATGCAGGAATTATTTGCTGAAAATTGACAAATTCCTATCTAATTTTGAACTACAAAAAAAGGAAGCTAAATAGCCTCCTTCCTTTGTTTTATGAGATTCCCTTTTTCAAGGGAATACGTTTACCCACATTTTGAAGACCCACAATCCTTACAGGTTAAGCAGCCTTCTTGATAAATCAAATTTTCAGATTTACAGTTATCGCAGTGCTGCCCTTTGGCTTGGGTACCGTCTTCCACATAACGTTTTAATGCACGGCCCACACCGTTTTTCCAGGTGTTTATGGACTCGCTATCGAGCTGCAAACTGTTAATCAGATCAACAATTTTATCAATGGGCATACCGTGGCGGAGCGTACTTGAAATCAGCTTCGCATAATTCCAATATTCGGGATCGAACTTATGCGACAGCCCTTCAATGGTGGTTTTGTAGCCTCTTTTATTTTTATACTGAAAATCGTAACGCTTGGTACCATCTTCATTTCTGTTTTTAATAATCAGTCCGTTATTGGCCCAACGCGGAATCAAAATACCGTCCTCATCATCGGCCAAACCGGTAAAAATTTCATAAGGTTTACCGTCAATCAAACCGATAAACGCAATCCATTTTTCCTTATTATTCTGAAAACGCACCACATCGGCTTCCAAAATTTGCGGTCGCTTGGTGGGGAAAGTAGTCAAAGTTTCTTCTGCCGGTTCTTCCTTTTTTTCTTCATTTGAGATCAACACACCCGAGCGAGAACCATCACGATAAACCGTTACGCCCTTACAACCTTCTTCCCAGGCTTTCAAGTACAATTCGCCCACCAATTCCTCGGAAACATCATTTGGCAAATTGATGGTCACACTAATGGAGTGATCTACCCATTTTTGAATAGCGCCCTGCATGCTCACTTTGCTTAACCAGTCCACATCGTTGGAAGTCGCTTTGTAATATGGTGATTTTTTAATCAGTGCATCAAGTTCTTCCTGTGAATAGTTTTTTGAAGCATCTATATTGTTCACTTCCATCCATTGCTTAAAGCGGTGGTGGAACACTACGTACTCTTCCCATGAATCGCCCACTTCATCAATAAAATCTACTCGCACATCTTTATCGTTGGGATTTACTTTTCTTCGTCTTTTATATACAGGCATAAAAACGGGTTCAATGCCCGATGTGGTTTGGGTCATTAAGCTTGTGGTTCCGGTGGGCGCAATGGTCAGTAACGCAATGTTGCGGCGACCATATTCAAGCATTTCATAATACAGTTGGCTATCGGCTTCTTTTAACCGGTTTATAAACGGATTGTTTTTTTCGCGTTCAGCATCAAAAACACCAAAAGCACCGCGCTCTTTAGCCAAATGCACCGAAGCACGGTACGCTGCAATGGCCAAGGTTTTATGCACTTCCAAAGAAAAAGCATTACCCTTTTTGCTACCGTACCGAATACCAAGTGCTGCCAGCATATCGCCTTCGCCCGTGATGCCCACACCTGTTCTCCGGCCTTCATTTGCTTTCTTTTGGATGTTTACCCACAGGTTTCGCTCTATCGATTTTACCTCATCCATTTCGGGATCGGCATCTATTTTTTCCAAAATTTTATCGATTTTTTCCAATTCCAAATCAATGATGTCGTCCATAATGCGCTGCGCCGCAGCTACGTGTTTTTTGAACAAATTGAAATTGAACTTGGCGTGCTTGGTAAATGGATTTTCTACATACGAAAACAGGTTAATGGCCAATAATCTGCAAGAATCGTACGGGCACAACGGAATCTCTCCGCACGGGTTTGTCGATACCGTTTTGTACCCCAAATCGGCATAGCAATCGGGCACCGATTCATTGATAATGGTATCCCAAAACAAGATTCCGGGCTCGGCCGATTTCCATGCGTTATGCACTATTTTTTTCCAAAGCGAAGTGGCTTCGATGGTTTTTGACACTTTGGGTTTTTCACTAAAAACAGGATATTTTTGGGTGTACTCGCCGTTATTTTTAACGGCACGCATAAAATCATCGTCAATGCGAACCGAAACATTGGCACCGGTCACTTTACCCTGTTCCAATTTGGCGTTGATAAAATCTTCGGAATCGGGATGGTTTATGGATACCGACAACATCAATGCTCCACGGCGACCATCTTGCGCCACCTCGCGCGTGGAATTGGAATAGCGTTCCATAAACGGCACAATGCCTGTTGACGTTAATGCCGAATTTTTTACCGCCGAACCTTTGGGGCGAATGTGCGACAAATCGTGCCCCACACCTCCTCGACGCTTCATCAACTGCACCTGCTCTTGGTCAATCTTCATAATACCGCCATAGGAATCGGATTCGCCCGAATTACCGATAACGAAGCAGTTTGATAGCGATGCGATTTGGTACGGATTGCCAATACCCGCCATAGGGCTACCTTGTGGGACAATATATTTAAAATCTTTTATTAAATCGAAAATTTCTTCTTCAGAAAGCGGATTGGTGTATTTAGCCTCTACACGGGCAATTTCTTTTGCTATTCGCCTGTGCATATTGTTCGGCGTAAGCTCGTAGAGGTTTCCATCAGAATCTTTAAGGGCGTATTTGTTTAACCAAACGCGCGCTGCGAGGTCATCATTCCTGAAATATTCCAACGAAGCCTTGAAGGCTTCTTCTTGGGTATAGGTTTTAAGTGAAGTGTTGGCAAGTTCTGCTTTCATTGACAAACTGTATTTTAGATTAATTTTAAGACCTTAAAATAATCATAAATATACAATTTAAAACATGATA
>CAZZDI010000004.1:9610-31137 GCA_964653155.1 uncultured Flavobacteriaceae bacterium
TCGAACAAATCATCGGTTTTTCTCAATTCTTGAGATTCCTGCTTGTTGATGCCATAGCGAACAACTACGTTATTTCTCCAAGAAAAAAACAAATCGGAATAATTTGCAGAAGACTCCAATCCTAAAAGACCGGAAATGGAGTTGGTCCCCCCAGAATTCCAATTGAAAAAAGCCACCTCGCTTAAATCGACAGTAGCCTTATTTTTTTGAATCCATTGCGGGCCCACATATTTTTCTTCAACTTTTTTGATGAAAAGGGAGTCGGGTTGTGCGTGGACAGAATGAAAAACGAAGCACAGCAATGCCAAAAACGTATATTTCATAATTTGTTGGTTTGTTTTAAAAATTTACATCCTCATCAACAACCATTCCATTTTGGTAAAAACCAGGAACAATTAATAATTAAACTCACCAAACTCCGATTTTATTGTGAGCT
This sequence comes from uncultured Flavobacteriaceae bacterium, assembly GCA_964653155.1. Lineage (GTDB taxonomy): Bacteria > Bacteroidota > Bacteroidia > Flavobacteriales > Flavobacteriaceae > Flavisericum. The sequence continues at coordinate 10,047 of CAZZDI010000004.1, forward strand.
TCTTGGTTTTTGATGCCTCTACCCTTCCAATAATTTTCGCGGCAACATTAAATGATTTTGATATTTCCATAACCTCCTCGGCAATTTCCGGAGCCACATACAATTCCATTCTATGCCCGCAATTAAACACTTGGTACATTTCCTTCCAATCGGTTTTTGATTGCTCCTGAATTAATTTGAACAACGGCGGAATAGGAAACATATTATCTTTTACAATATGGAATTGATCTACAAAATGAAGAATCTTGGTTTGCGCACCGCCCGAACAGTGCACCATTCCATGAACCGTTTTGCTATTAAATTTAGACAGTATTTTTTTGATGATGGGCGCATAGGTTCTGGTGGGCGACAACACCAGTTTCCCGGCATCAATCGGCGAATCCTCAACCGCATCGGTTAATTTCACATTACCTGAATACACCAAATCTTCCGGTACGGCAGCATCAAAGCTTTCAGGGTATTTTTCGGCCAAATATTTATTGAACACATCGTGGCGTGCAGAAGTCAACCCATTACTGCCCATACCGCCGTTATATCCTTTCTCGTAGGTAGCCTGCCCAAAACTTTCCAAGCCAACAATAACGTCGCCAGCTTGAATATTGGCATTATCGATAACATCGCTACGCTTCATTCGGGCGGTAACGGTTGAATCGACAATAATTGTGCGTACCAAATCGCCCACATCGGCCGTTTCGCCACCAGTGGAATGAATGGTAACGCCAAAATCTTTCAGTTCAGAGATAAGTTCTTCCGTGCCATTTATAATTGCCGAAATGACTTCACCGGGAATTAAATTTTTGTTCCGCCCAATGGTTGAAGACAACATGATATTCTCGGTTGCCCCCACACAAAGCAAATCGTCAATATTCATGATCAACGCATCTTGCGCAATGCCCTTCCAAACAGAAATATCGCCCGTTTCTTTCCAGTACATATAGGCCAAAGACGATTTGGTGCCGGCACCATCGGCATGCATAATCAAACAATAATCGTTATCATCCGACAAATAATCTGGCACGATTTTACAGAATGCCTTCGGAAACAACCCTTTATCTATATTTTTAATTGCACTGTGAACATCTTCTTTTGATGCCGAAACGCCGCGTTGGGCATAACGTTTTGATACCTCTTGACCCATAATGTTGAATTGTGCTGCAAAGGTAGCTTTTTGAATGAAAAAATCCTGCTTTTTTAAGGCAGGATTTTTTCAACTATCTGGTGAACAAAAGTTCTCTATACTTTGCCAATGGCCAAAGCTCGTCATCTACCAAAAGCTCTAATTTATCGCAATGGTACCTGATTTTTTCAAACAATGCCTTAACCTTGCCGCAATAGGCCTCTGCTTTTTCTTCAATATTCTCAATGGCATTGGCTTCACGTCGCTCATTAATCATTTTGGTAACGTTTGCATTTATGCCCTCAATATGCCCTGAAATTTCTTCGATCAACTTTAACTGCTCTTTTGATACGTCGGCAAACTTGCCATCAAAAATTTCCTTTAACCCTTTAACATTCTCGATCAAAACATTTTGATATTTTACCGCTGTAGGAACAATATGGTTTCTGGCCACATCGCCCAATACGCGACTTTCTATTTGAACATGTTTTATGTAGGCCTCGATCTCGATCTCGTAACGGGCTTTTGTTTCCACCCTGCTCATTACTCCCATTTCTTCGAACAGTTTGATGGTTTCTTCTGAAACTTTGGCCTTAAGGGCTTCGGGCGTGGTTTTGTTATTACTCAACCCTCTTCTTTTGGCTTCGTCTTCCCATTCCTTTCCATAGCCGTTCCCTTCAAACAAGATATCTTTTGTCGATTTTATATACTCTCTTAAAACGTTGAAAACGGCTTCATCTTTCTTCAATCCTTTTTTATCGATAAGTGTATCCACCTCTTTTTTGAAATCCCTTAGCTGTTTAGCCACAATGGTGTTGAGTACCGCCATCGGGTCTCCACAGTTCGCTGTAGAACCTACCGCCCTAAATTCAAATTTATTGCCTGTAAAAGCAAATGGAGACGTTCTATTTCTATCGGTATTGTCTAGCAAAACATCTGGTATTTTACCCACCACATTAAGCTTAAGTTCTGTTTTTTCCTTAGGCGACAGTTTCCCTTTGGTAACACCCTCCAGCTCATCAAGCACCTTAGTTAATTGGTCTCCAATAAATATGGAGATGATGGCCGGCGGCGCTTCGTTTGCTCCCAAACGGTAATCGTTACTGGCCGAAGCAACGGCTGCCCGAAGCAAGGCTTCGTGTTTATGCACGGCCTTTATTGTGTTTATAAAAAAGGTTAAAAACTGAAGGTTGCTCATTGGCGTTTTCCCCGGCGCCAGCAGGTTAACTCCGGTATCGGTTGATAAGGACCAATTATTATGCTTGCCAGAACCGTTAATACCCGCAAAAGGCTTTTCGTGGAAAAGCACCTTGAAATTATGCCTTGAAGCTACCCGCCCCATAATATCCATCAATAACGAGTTGTGATCTACGGCCAAGTTCGCTTCTTCGAATATGGGCGCCAATTCAAATTGGTTTGGAGCCACCTCGTTGTGCCTTGTTTTGGCCGGAATCCCTAAAAGCATGCATTCCTGTTCCAAATCGCTCATAAAACTGAGGGCTCGGCTAGGAATGGCACCAAAGTAATGATCGTCCAATTGTTGCATTTTAGCCGAAGAATGCCCCAAAAGCGTTCGCCCTGTTAAATTAATATCTGGCCTACTTGTAGCCAACATTTTATCTATTAGAAAGTATTCTTGCTCCCAACCTAATGACGAGCTTACCTTTTTCACGTTTTTATCGAAGTACTTACAAACATCTGTAGCCGCAGCATCTACCGCTTGCAGCGCACGCAAAAGAGGTGTTTTATAATCAAGGGCCTCACCTGTGTAGGCTACAAATATGGTAGGGATGCAAAGCGTAGTTCCGTAAATAAATGCCGGGGATGTAGGATCCCAAGCGGTATATCCCCTGGCCTCGAATGTATTTCTTATTCCACCGCTAGGAAAACTAGAAGCATCGGGTTCTTGCTGTACCAGCTCGCCACCGCCAAACTTCTCGATGGCCAAGCCATCTCGAACGGTTTCAAAAAAAGCATCATGTTTTTCAGCCGTTACCCCCGTTAAAGGCTGAAACCAGTGCGTATAGTGCGTAACGCCTTTACTCAACGCCCAGTCTTTCATCGATGAGGCAACTTGATCTGCTATATTCCTATTGATTTTTTTTCCGAAACGAACCGCGCTCATGACGCCCTCGTAAGCATCTTTTGTTAAATGTTGACGCATTGTTTGCTCGTTAAACACGTTACTTCCAAACAGTTCTGACCGGCGCCCGTTTTCTTCAATCACATTTGCCTTTTGGGCATATGATTGTTTTAGAGCATGAAATCTTAAAGTTGACATGGTATAAAAATTTTGATAAAGAATTAATTAACAAAAATAAGGCACAAAACACAATTAAACCCAAAATCAGAAAAAAATGTTGTTAACAATTCTTCAGTATGAAAACAAATTAAATGCATTATTTTAAAAATAATACCCTTAAAAATAGGGTCAAAACAAAAATAACACAACAAAACAATAAAACACCCCCTAAAAATTCAAGGCAACAATGATAAGCTATATATTTGTTACTCAAAAATTATTATTTCATCTAAAAATAAATATTTATTATGGCAAAGATTAAGCTTGAATACATTTGGTTAGACGGATATTTCCCTACCCAAAACATGAGAAGCAAAACGAAGGTAGAAGACCACGACGATTTTAAGGGCACCCTTGAAGAGATTGGCAACTGGTCTTTCGACGGATCTTCAACAAGACAGGCCGAGGGAGGTTCTTCTGACTGTATTTTAAAACCTGTTGCTATCTATCCTGACCCTGAACGCATCAACGGATATTTAGTAATGACAGAAGTTTTGAATCCAGATGGAACGCCACACGTTTCTAACGGAAGAGCTACTATTGATGATGAAGATGATGATTTCTGGTTTGGTTTTGAACAAGAGTATTTCATCATGGACACCAAAACCCAATTGCCTTTAGGCTTCCCCGTAGGAGGTTACCCTGCACCACAAGGCATGTACTACTGCTCGGTTGGAGGTAAGAACACCCACGGTAGAGATTTAGTTGAAGAGCATGCCGATTTATGTATTCAAGCAGGTTTGAACTTTGAAGGCATTAACCAAGAAGTTGCTTGCGGACAGTGGGAATTCCAATTATTCGCTAAAGGCGCCCAAAAAGCTGGCGATGAAATCTGGATCGCCAGATATTTACTAGACCGCTTAACTGAAAAGTACGGCTACTACATTGAGTACCACCCCAAACCACTAGGCAAAGACATGGACTGGAACGGCTCTGGTATGCATGCCAATTTCTCCAACACGTTGTTGAGGACTGCCGGAAGCAAAGAAGTGTACGACAAAGTTTGTGAAGCTTTCCGTTCAGTTGTAAAAGAGCACATTGCCGTTTACGGCGAGTTTAACGACCAACGTTTGACCGGCTTGCACGAAACAGCTTCAATCAACGACTTCTCTTACGGGGTATCTGACCGCGGAGCCTCAATCCGTATTCCAATCATAACAGTTGAAAAAGGATACAAAGGATGGCTAGAAGATAGACGCCCAGCTTCAAACGGCGACCCATACAAGATTGCCGCCAGAATTATCAAAACGGTTAAATCTGCAAAAGTTTAACATAAACGTCAATTTTGTCCACAAAAAAAGAGGTCGTCCAAAAAGACGGCCTCTTCTTATTTTATAAAGGACAAATAATTAGTTTACAGCATTTGATAAATCTGAACCAGCTTTGAACTTTACTACGTTTTTAGCTTTGATTTTGATAGTATCTCCTGTTTGAGGGTTTCTTCCTTCTCTTGCAGCTCTTTTAGAAACTGACCAAGATCCAAATCCAACTAAAGAAACTCTGTTGCCTTTTTGTAAAGCTCCTTCAATTTCAATTAGCGCACACTCTAAAGCTTTTTTTGCCGCTGCTTTAGTTATTCCTGCGTGTTCTGCCATTGCATCGATTAAATCTGTTTTGTTCATAATGTAAAATTTAATTATTAATAAATTGGTTAAACTTCATGTTAAATCCTCTACAAATTTATACGGATTATGCAACCATGCAAGTAACAGCAAGGGAAAAACGCTGTTTTGTTGATAACTTGAAGCATTTGTTAATAAATGAAGGGTGTTTCGTCGGTTTTTTTACAATGTCAGTAATGATAAGGGTTTACAGCATTTTGGCATTTTCTTCAAAAGTAAAGCCGTTAAGGAAGGATTTCACATCCATATTGCGTTTACCCGGAAGCTTCAAATCCTTTATAATAATGTAACCTTTTGAAGCTGCCACTTTTAACTCTTTTTTACTATAAACAATAGTGCCAATTTCTAAATTGTGGTTGGCAATTTCTTTTTCGGCACTGTAAATTTTTATGTCGTACTGCATACTTCCATTTTGCATCACGCACCAAGCAGCGGGATAAGGGCTCAATCCGCGAATGTGGTTATGAATGGCACCAACAGATTGCTGCCAATCTATTTCACAATTGTCTTTATTGAGCTTGTATGCGGTTTTAATATCGTCGGCTTCTTTTTGGGGAATGGTTTCAACATCGCCTTTTTCAATCAACGAAACCGTTTTCAGAACCAATTCACTACCAATGCCCATCAGTTTGTCATGCAGGCTTCCGGCATTTTCGTTGGGTTCGATATTAATTTCTTGCTGAAGGATCATATCGCCGGTATCGATTTTTTCATCAATAAAAAATGTGGAAACGCCCGTTTGGGTTTCTCCGTTGATGATGGCCCAGTTAATGGGAGCAGCCCCCCGGTAGTTGGGCAATAACGAGGCGTGCAAGTTAAAGGTGCCGTATTCCGGCATTTGCCAAACCGCTTTAGGCAGCATCCTAAAGGCTACCACAATTTGGAGGTTGGCGTTTAAGGCTTTCAATTCGCTTAAAAAATCTTCACTTTTTAAATTGGTTGGTTGAAGAATGTTTAAATTTTGGGAAACGGCATATTTTTTTACGGCACTTTCGCTGAGTTTTCGGCCTCGGCCTGCGGGTTTATCGGGTGCGGTAATCACGCCCACAATGTTATAATGGTTTTCAACGAGTGTTTTTAAAGTGGCCACCGCAAAATCTGGAGTGCCCATAAATACGATTCTTAAATCTTTCATCTGTTTTTCTTCTTTGTATGTTTCGGTTAATTGGGGGCTTTTATAAATGACTTAATTTATAGGTATTGGTTGGTGTTATGGTAATGATTCGATGCTCTAATAGCAATTTTAAAACGGTTTTTAGTTCGGTTTCCGTGCAATCTAATTTTATGCCAAGGGCTCTGGACGATTGTTCGCCGTTTTCAAGAATACCGACAAGTTTTTTCTTCAAAGCATTTAAATCTTGCGGTTTTTTAGCTTTGTTGGGCTGGGTGCAGACCGAACAAATACCACAGGGCTTGATGTCTGTTTCACCAAAATACCCCAAAAGTTGTTCGCTTTTACAAACCGAATCGTTTTCAATATAATCAATCATCGCTTCAACTTGGTTGTGTTTCAGTTGGTTTTGCTGTTTGATGATTTTGGCAATGCGGTTAATGGTTTTATCGTCTTCCCGAGGTTCGATAAACGTAATTTGCGCATCGGTTTTGGTAAGGTTAAGCATGATGATTTCATCGCGCTCCAATTGGGTTAATCCATTTATTATTGAAGTTTGACTTGCTGAAGCTTTTTCTGAAACCTTGCTTAAATCGATTTTTGTAGGATGATCGAAAATTCCGCCGTAAAGGCGCAAAATGGACTTAACAATAATATCTAAATCTTGGCGCGTCTCCAAATACCGGAACAATGATTGGTTGGAAGCAATAAACTGAACCGTGGTTTTATTTTGAAATTGCCTGGTTAGTGAAATAACGCTGTTTCGGTCTAAAACAAGCAGGGCGTTGTAGCATAAAAGCGTATTGAAATTATAGGTTTTGCAAAAGGTATTGAAATCGAAGTCGAAAGTTTGGTATTCGCCCTCACCATACGAAATTTGAAAATAAGTACACAGCTTCCGGTACACTTGTTTTACAAAATCGACGTTGGGCAGCACGTTCAAAAATTGATTTTTCACCAAATTTTTGTCGCTTTCGTTTTTTAAGATAACCGCAAAGGCTTTTTCGCCGTTTCGGCCGGCGCGCCCCGCTTCCTGAAAATAACTTTCCAAACTTTCGGGCAGATTAAAATGGATAACGGTTTTTACATTGGGTTTGTCAATACCCATGCCAAAAGCATTAGTAGCCACCATCACTTGGTTTTGTTCATGCAGCCACGAATTCATGTTGGTTTCCTTTTCAATGTTTGAAAGTCCGCCGTGATAACTAGTGGCCGTAATGTTTTTCGATTTTAAAAAGTCGCTCAATTCAATAGTGAGTTTTCGGTTTCTCACGTAAACAATAGAAGGGGCTTTGTATTTTTTTAAAATAGATTCCAGCCTGTAGTGTTTATCATTTTCGTTCAGCACCATGTATCCCAAATTAGGTCGTGCAAACGATGTTTTGAATATCTTGGGGTTGATAAAATCGAGCTCGTTAACAATATCCTCAACCACTTCGGGGCGTGCCGATGCGGTAAGCGCTACCACATTGGCGCTTGGCCGCAATTGCCGTAACAAAGCAATATTTTTGTAGGCGGGCCGAAAATCGCTGCCCCATTGCGAGATGCAGTGGGCTTCATCAACCGCTATTAAATTCACATTCATTTGCCTAATTCTGTCCTGCACCAATTCTTGTTGCAAACGCTCGGGCGACAAGTAAAGGAATTTATACTTGCCGTAAATACAGTTATCCAACAGCGTGTCGAGTTGGCTGTACGATATCCCACTGGTAACGGCCATGGCCTTAATACCCTTGTTGTTAAGTGCCCGTACTTGGTCTTTCATTAAAGCAATTAATGGCGAAACAACTATGCAAATGCCCGGTTTTGCCAATGCCGGAATTTGAAAGCATAACGATTTTCCGCCGCCCGTTGGCATCAAAACAAAGGTGTCTTCGCCATGTATTACAGCGTTGATGATGTCTTCCTGTTGCGGTCTAAACGACGTGAAGTTCCAAAAACGTTCCAATATGTTAATGGGATGCTCCATGCTAGGGTTTTACGGCGTTTAATATGAATTGTGCGCGGTTATTAACAGTATCGAAAGGCACATCGATCAAACGGTAGCCAAACCTGTTGTATGCGTTCATCAAATGGTCGTGTATTTCCAATGCTTGCTCAAAACTTTCGTACCGCTCGTTGTCGCTGGTATAAATTTCCCGCCAAGGTTTTAAAATGAAAATTTGGTGGTATTTGGCGTTTTCGCATGCTTCAACAAAAGTTTTGGGGTAAGTGTCGCCAATGTAATCCATATACGCCAACACATCCGGAATGCCCCGGTCAAAAAAAACGATTTCGTTTTCATATATTTCAGCGTCTATAAATTGCTTTTGCCGCCCTTTTAGAAGCAATTCGCTGAATAGCAGAGGCTCGGTTAAAAACAACTGGTCAACGCCTTTTTTTTGGGCGTTGAGGGTAATTTGCCTCGAAATTTCCTCCATACAGGTGTGCCCTTTGCCTATTAAGTTATTGATTAAGGTTGATTTGCCCGTTCCCGGCCCGCCCGTAATAACAATTTTTTGTGTGTTCAATGTGGCTTTATTTGCTGTAAAAATCGGAATTTAACAATTATAAAAAAAATAGAAAGGAAAACGTATATTTGCCGTCTAAAACAAATTCATGGAAACAGCTCCAAATTCAGAAGAATTTTATAAAAAATTAAAAGTACAGTTGCAAGATACGGCACTGTGGCCATCAGAATATCTCTATAAGTTTATCGTAGCTTCCGATAAGGCCAAAATAAAACAAATTGAAGATCTTTTCGATAATTTGGGCGCCGTGATTAACACCACCGAATCTAAAAACGGCAAATACACCAGTGTTTCGGTAAACGTTAGGATGAAAAACCCCGATGCCGTAATTGAAAAATATAAAGCTGTGGCAGAAAAAGTTGAAGGCGTCATTAGTCTTTAATATTTTTTTGTATTTTGCACAGGCACAACAACTACTGCAAACCATTAATTTCTACACATTTTAATTTTGACAGACAATTTAGAATACAATACAGAGCGTGAGCACTTGATTATTCCGGAATACGGGCGCCATATGCAAAAAATGATCAATTACGCGAAAGCCATTGACAATAAGGATGAACGCAATAAAGTGGCCAAGGCCATTATTTCGGTTATGGGCAACATGCAGCCCCATTTGCGAGATGTTCCTGATTTTCAGCACAAACTTTGGGACCAGTTGTTCATCATGTCCAATTTCGAACTGGATGTCGATTCGCCCTACGAACGCCCCACAAAAGAACTTTTTAATGAACGGCCAGAACCCTTAAAATACCCACAAAACCACCCCAAATACCGGTTTTACGGAAACAATATCAAAACCATGGTTGATGTGGCCAATACTTGGGACGATGGCGATCTAAAAGAAGCCTTGATCTACACTATTGCCAACCACATGAAAAAGTGCTTTTTAAACTGGAACAAAGATACGGTTGAAGACGATGTGATTTACGACCATTTATTTGAGCTTTCCGGGGGAAAAATCAATTTAAAAAATTCAGAAGAAGACTTATCCGATGCTTCAAGTTTAATGCGCGCCAAAAGCAAATATTCGAGCGGAAAAAAAGGGCATCACAAAAAAGGCGGAAACAACCGCCAACGTAAGCGTTACTAATCGATATGGGAATATTTAAAATTGAAGGCGGGCACCAGTTAAAAGGAAGCATCCAGCCACAAGGTGCCAAAAACGAAGCCCTGCAAATATTGTGCGCTGTACTGCTTACCCCAGAAAAAACAACCATCCATAACATTCCCGATATTGTTGATGTTAATAAACTTATCGATTTATTGCGTAAACTGGGTGTGAAAATTGAAAAACTCCAAAAAGGATCATATACATTCCAAGCCGATGAGGTCAACCTAAAATATTTGGAATCTGATCAATTTAAAGTGGACGGCCGTGGTTTGCGCGGATCGATTATGATTGTGGGACCGTTGTTGGCACGGTTTGGAAAAGGGTACATTCCAAAACCCGGTGGCGATAAAATTGGTCGTCGCCGATTGGATACCCATTTTGAAGGATTGATAAAACTGGGGGCCAAATTCGGTTATAGCCGAGAAGAGCAATTTTACGGTGTTGAAGCCAAAAAATTAAAAGGGGCGTACATGCTCCTTGAAGAAGCTTCGGTAACCGGAACGGCCAATATTTTAATGGCTGCCGTTTTGGCCGAAGGGCAAACCACCATTTACAATGCCGCCTGCGAACCCTATTTACAGCAATTGTGCAAAATGCTGAACAGGATGGGCGCGAAAATTAGCGGCGTAGGCTCCAATATGCTGATTATTGATGGCGTGGAACGTTTGGGAGGCACCGAGCACACCATGTTGCCCGATATGATTGAAATAGGAAGTTGGATTGGCTTGGCAGCTATGACCAAAAGTGAATTGACCATAACCAATGTATCTTGGAAGGATTTAGGAATTATTCCTGAAACCTTTAGAAAACTGGGAATAACCGTTGAACGCAAAGGAGACGATATTTATATTCCGGCACATACCGACGGTTACGAAATACAAAGCTTTATTGATGGCTCTATTTTAACCATTGCCGATGCTCCTTGGCCTGGATTTACGCCAGATTTGTTGAGCATTATTTTGGTAGTGGCCACACAGGCACGAGGCAGTGTGTTGGTGCATCAAAAAATGTTTGAAAGCCGACTGTTTTTCGTTGATAAATTAATTGATATGGGGGCAAAAATTATTCTTTGCGACCCACACCGTGCTACCGTAATTGGCCATGATTTTAAGTCAACTTTGAAAGCAACCACCATGACCTCGCCCGATATTCGTGCAGGGGTATCATTATTGATAGCCGCACTTTCGGCAAAAGGCACATCAACCATACAAAATATAGAACAGATAGACCGTGGTTACGAAAACATAGACGAACGTTTACGTGCCATTGGCGCCAAAATAGAAAGGATAGATTAATTAATAATCTATCCTTTTTTCTTCCCTTTTAGTGTAAATAGCTATTTCTTCTTGCTTTTAAAGGCATCAAAATCAGATTTTGTTTCCGTTTTTGGAAAGCTGTTATTTGCAGTATTGGTATCGGCAAATTCAAAATTCGGGTCTAAATTAATTTTGGAAACTTCTTTATTTTTCACAAAGGTTGGCGTGATTTCATATTCATTTCTGCGCCACACCTGCGCGGGCAAGGTTTCTATTTCGGTAGTGCCATCAGTAAAAATCCACTCAATGGTTACGGGCATCACCAAACCGCCAATATTTTTAATGGTGAGCTCGTAAATGTTTTTACCTAAAAGTTCTTTTCGTACGGCATCATCATCCAATCTTGATAAAAACTGACCGTAATCTTTATCTGGGGTATCTGTAACGGTAATCATTTCCGGGCCATTCGAAAAATCTTCGGCTACAGCCTTGCTGCTTTTTTCAGCAGTTTCAATTTTGCTTTTCGAGGTTCTTTTTTGGTCTTCAATATTCGAGTCTTCTTCAAAAACCTTGAACCATTTTACGTTGCTCAACTCCATGTCCACATGGTCTGTGGTAAAAAACCAACCTCTAAAAAACCAATCTAAATCGGTTGCTGTGGCATCTTCCAAAGTTCTAAAAAAATCTGCCGGATTGGGATGTTTGTACTTCCAGCGGTTGGCGTATTCTCTAAAAGCTTCGTCAAAAAGTTCTTCTCCTATTATAGAGTTTCTGAGCATTTGTAAACCAACTGTGGGTTTTACATAAAAATTCATACCGAATTGACTGAACAGTTCGTTGTCTGAATTGGTCATCACGGGGCGTAAAATACTCTTGTCGCCACTCATAAAAGGGATAATGGTTTTTGGGGTGAAGCTGTTATAATTTGGGTAGCGCTCAGCAAGTGTTCTGTGGTGCAAAAAGGTGTTAAGCCCTTCGTCCATCCACATCCATTTGCGCTCGTCTGAACTCACGATCATCGGGAACCAATTGTGGCCCACTTCATGTACAATGGTACTTACCATACTTTGTTTTGCGGCATCGCTAATTTTGCCGTTTTTGGGTCTTCCGCCGTTAAAACTGATCATGGGGAATTCAATGCCAATATTTGAGGTGTTTACCGAAATACAAACTGGATAAGGATAATCAAAAGTGGCTTCAGAGTAAACCTCAAGTCCGTGTTTTATAGCTTTTGTAGATTCTTCTTGCCAAACAGGCAAACCTTCTTTGGGATAGAACGACATGGCCATTACCGTGTTGGTGGGCAGTTTTACGGCTTGTGCATCCCATAGGAATTTTCGGGATGAGGCAAACGCAAAATCGCGAACGTTTTCGGCCTTAAATTTCCACGTTTTTTGTTTGGTAGATTTTTGTTTTTCATTGGCTATGGCCTCTTCTTCGGTAATAATCATTATGGGTTTATCAAACGACTTTTCCGCAGATTTTAAGCGCTTCAATTGATCTTTTGTCAGTACATCTGCACCATTTACAAGCTCTCCCGTTGAGGCCACAACATGATCTTCAGGTACGGTAATTTCAACTTCGTAATTCCCAAACTCTAAAGCAAATTCGCCTAATTTTTGAAATTGTTGATTTTGCCAACCTTCGGTATCATTATAAACGGCCATGCGCGGAAACCAATGGGCTATCAAGTAAACGGTGTTGTCGTCACCTGGGAAATATTCGTAACCTTCCCTAGATAGCAAAAACAAGCTACGGTCTGTAATAGGGTAAGACCACGCGATGGAAAGTTGCGTCGATTCGCCCGATTTAAGTGTTTCGCTCAGTTTCACCTTTAGCATGGTGTTGTTCACCAAGGTCTTTAGTGGTTTTCCTACACCATCTTTTACATATTTAATGGAGTAGCCTGCAGGAAAATTGATGGCTCGGGTAAGAAACTGCATTTTTCGGGCGGTCATGCCATCCTTGATGCTGTTGTTTATGGTGCCAAAATCTTCATTCCCCTTTCGGTTTACATTTTGTTCCAGTTGGATCCAAACATAACTTAAATCGTTGGGCGAATTGTTGTAGTATGTTATGGTTCCCTCGCCCGAAATGCTGTTGTTTATTTCATTGAGTGTTACCTTAATATGGTAATCGGCGCGTTGCTGCCAATAGGCTTTTCCGGGTGCTCCACTAGCGGTTCTGTAGGTGTTTGGCGGGGCAATTAAGCGGTCTATAGATTCAAATTTACCCTGCCAAGGCTGGTTCTGTGCATTTAAAATAGATGTAAAAAAAGCCGTTACAAGTACCGGAAAAAGCAATCGTATCATTATGTAATTATTGAATTAGTCTCTCACAAGATATAAAATATTCGTTCATTGAAGTAAAAAATATTTCTTTTGGTTAAATACTTGTTATTTTATTGAAAAAATACATAAAACACTTTGGTTTTTGTTGCTTTAAGGTGATGCGTTCTTTACATTTGCACCCCAAAACAGAAACAAAATATGGCAAAAAAAGATAAGCTGACATTTGATGTCTTGATTGAAATACCCAAAGGAAGCAGAAATAAGTACGAATACGATTTTGCACTTCACAAGATCCGTTTTGACAGGACCTTGTTTTCATCGATGATGTACCCGGGCGATTACGGATTTATACCAGAAACCTTGGCTTTAGATCAAGACCCGTTGGATGTTTTAGTACTGTCAACAGAGCCTTCGTACCCTATGGTGGTGATGGAAGTTAGGCCAATAGGCGTGTTCCATATGACGGATGAAAAAGGGCCGGACGAAAAAATAATCTGTGTGCCCGTATCCGACCCCGTTTGGAGCCACCGCAGTGATATTTCTGATTTGAACCCGCACCGTTTGAAGGAAATCGAGCACTTTTTCCAAGTTTACAAAGATTTGGAAGAAAAGAAAGTTGATGTTGGTGGCTGGGGAAATGCCGAGGAAGCCAGAAAGATTTACTATGAATGTGTGCAGCGATATGATGAAAGTGAGCACAAGAAAAAACGAACGTTCACCATATAATTATTATATTCTTAAAATATTAAAAAATTATTGAGCCATCTTTACTTAAAGGTGGCTTTTTTTATCACTTATATTTTCCTATTTTTAGCCCTATTATTGAATAAAAAATAATTTTAAACCAACAAAACGAATATGGAATTAATAGTAAAGTTTTTACCGCTGTTTGGTGTCTTGGCACTAGCGTTTGTATTTATTAAAAGCTCTTGGGTAACCAAGCAAGACCAGGGCGATGAGAAAATGAAAAAAATAGCCAAAAACATTGCCGATGGCGCCATGTCTTTTTTAAAGGCAGAGTATAAAATATTATCGGTTTTTGTTATAGCGGTGGCCGTTTTGTTGTTTTTTAAAGGCAGTTCGGAGGCGGGCTCCAACGGTATGGTGGCCGTATCCTTTGTTGTGGGTGCCATTTGTTCTGCCTTGGCCGGTTTTATAGGAATGAAAGTAGCCACTAAAGCCAATGTAAGAACCACAAGTGCAGCACGAAACTCACTAGGAAAAGCACTAGAAGTTGCTTTTGCCGGTGGCGCCGTAATGGGCTTGGGCGTAGTAGGTTTGGGCGTACTAGGTTTAAGCGGACTCTTTATGATATATAGTGAAATGGGCTGGGGCATTAGCGAAGTGCTTAATGTACTTTCTGGTTTTTCACTTGGGGCATCGTCTATAGCCTTGTTTGCCCGTGTTGGTGGCGGTATTTATACCAAAGCAGCCGATGTGGGGGCCGATTTAGTAGGAAAAGTGGAAGCTGGAATACCCGAAGACCACCCGCTAAACCCTGCAACCATTGCCGATAACGTAGGTGATAACGTAGGTGACGTGGCCGGTATGGGTGCCGATTTATTTGAATCGTATGTAGGTTCCATTATTGGTACTATGGTTTTGGGAGCATTGATTGCTACTGACGGTTTTAACGGACTTGGAGCAGTGTATCTACCATTGGTACTCGCAGCAATTGGTATCATCATGTCTATTATAGGAACCTTTTTTGTAAAAGTTAAAGATGGAGGTTCGCCGCATAAAGCATTGAACATTGGTGAATTTGGCTCGGCTGGATTAATGGTCGTGGCCTCCTATTTTGTGATTAACGCTTTTCTTCCGGAAACCTATACGTTTAAAGGTGTTGAATACGGCGCCATGGGTGTGTTTTGGGCAACTATCGCCGGTTTAGTTGCTGGTCTGTTAGTTGGAAAAGTAACTGAATATTACACAGGAACCGGAACAAAACCAGTAAATGCCATTGTAAGGCAATCTGAAACGGGAGCAGCAACCAATATCATTGCTGGATTAGGAACTGGAATGATGTCTACCATGATTCCTATCATTTTAATTGCTGCGGCTATTTTGGTGTCTCACCACTTCGCCGGATTGTACGGTATTGCTATTGCAGCCGTCGGGATGTTGGCAAATACAGGGATCCAATTGGCGGTTGATGCCTACGGACCTATTTCAGATAACGCTGGTGGTATTGCCGAAATGGCCGAATTACCCAGCGAAGTTCGCGAGCGCACCGATAAATTGGATGCCGTTGGAAACACAACCGCCGCCATTGGAAAAGGATTTGCTATTGCCTCTGCGGCCCTAACGGCGTTGGCTTTATTTGCCGCCTTTATGGAAACGGCTGGCGTAAAAAGCATTGATGTGTCCCAGCCCGATATTATGGCAGGATTGTTAGTGGGCGGTATGTTGCCATTTGTATTTTCTGCATTATCAATGAATGCTGTGGGCCGAGCAGCCATGGCCATGATTGAAGAAGTACGTCGTCAATTTAGGGATATTCCGCAGCTAAAAGCAGCTCTCGAGGTGATGCGAAAATATGATTCTGATATGAGCAACGCTTCTGAAGCCGACAGAAAAATATTTGATGCTGCCGATGGTGTGGCCGAATACGATAAATGTGTGGCCATTTCAACCCAAGCATCGATTAAGGAAATGGTATTGCCAGGCTTATTGGCCATAGCTGTTCCTGTTGCCGTTGGTTTTATTGGTGGCGCCGAAATGTTGGGCGGTTTATTGGCAGGAGTAACGACTTGCGGGGTATTGATGGCTATATTCCAATCTAACGCCGGAGGAGCTTGGGACAATGCCAAAAAAACCATCGAAGAGCAGGGCAGAAAAGGCACCGAAGCACATAAGGCAGCCGTTGTGGGCGATACTGTGGGCGATCCATTTAAGGATACCTCTGGGCCTTCCTTGAATATTCTGTTGAAATTGATGTCGGTTGTGGCCTTGGTCATAGCACCTAGTTTGGTTGAAGATGGCGCTTTAACAGCTTATGCTTCAGAAAATACGCAAATCGATAAGATTGAAGTAATAAAAGATGTAAAGGTAAAACTCAACAAAAATGAAGACGGCACGGTAAAAGCTGTTGTAACAACTACCATTACTGAAAATGGTGAAAAATCAGTAGAGTACGAAACAATTGAAGGCACTGAAAAAGAGGTGAAGGCCAAAATAGAAGCACTCGAGTCAATAAATGCCGACCAAACTAAAAAAGTGGTCAATAAAATTGAAAAACATATTGAATAAGCTATTATAAACAATTTATTTGCAACGATAAAGAGGTCGTCTAAAAAGTGATTTTTAGGCGATTTTTTTTATGTTATTTTCTCGAAGCTCATTACTGGTTTCATGCCGTAAAATAAACCACTGTTTTTAGTTAATGAATGAAATTCATTTTAGCACAGTTCATTCCGACAAAGCAGAGCAACGAGGAATCCCATCATATAGTTTTCAATTTATGATGAGATTCCTCACGGTGCTCTGGACGACAAGGAATGGCGAATTCGCAGCACTTCGTTGGAAATCAATTTCAATTTCACCCCGTATGCTTTCTAATGTTTTCTAAAAAATATTCGGAGGCCGTTTTTGCTGTTTCCGCCAGTAAACAAAAAGGTATTGATGTTGGGTATTTTTGTAATTAGCCAAGCACATGGCGCAGTTTTATATTTTCATGCCCAATAGGAGGCATCTATTTTTTCGCGCTCTGCACTTTCTACAATATCGCAAAATCCAATTTGGTGTTTTCTTTTATAAATGGCGGATACGGATGAAAAAACAGAAATTTGAATTTTAATTTTTAATTTATTATATTTTGCTAAACTGGTTGCTATTCCGTCCCGATAGCTATCGGGATTGTTTAGAAATCCCATCATAACAAAGCTATATAGTTTATGGGAACCCGAGCCCTTCGCTTCGACTTTGCCCAGCGACCACGAATGTGATAAGAACAAAAGGTTGAATTAAAACTTTGAATTATAAAAATATCATTTAAAACAAAAAAAATGGGAAAAGGAGACAAAAAAACAAAACGAGGAAAAATATACCGAGGTACTTTTGGGGTACGCCGACCGCGAATAAAAAAGAAACCTTCGGTGGAAAATCAAATTAATGTAGGCAACAAAGCGACTCCCAAATAAGAGCGCTTTGCTGCTTATAACCTCTAAAAAAACAAACGATTACCTTATAAATACTAAATCGTTTTCTTTAGACATAGGCTCACTAAAACTGTAGCCTCCATAATTGAAGCCTTTTAAATCGTCAACGGTTTGGGCATTGGTATCTACAATATATCTGGCCATTAAACCTCGTGCTTCTTTGGCGAAAAATGAGATGATTTTATACTCGCCATTTTTTAAATCTTTAAAATTGGCCGTTACCACCTGTACTTTAAGCGCTTTTTTATCAACGGCCTTAAAATATTCGTTACTGGCTAGGTTTAAAAACAGTTCGTCGTCTTCCAATTCATCGTTAAGTGCTTTGGTGATGTCTTTTTTCCAGAATTCATAAAGATTTTTTTTGGTGCCCACAGGCATTTTGGTGCCCATTTCCAAACGGTAAGGTTGGATTAAATCGGTGGGCTTTAACAATCCGTACAATCCCGAAAGGATACGCACGGTATTTTGAAGCGTACCTATTTTTTCCGTAGGAATGGTATAGGCATCCAAACCTTTGTAAACATCGCCACTAAAGGCATAAACGGCCGGACGGGCATTATTGGTAGTAAACGGCAACTCCCAGGATTGGTTGCGCTCGTAATTGAGTTGCCCCAAAGCATCGGAAATAGCCATAAGTTTAGACAAACTTTTGGCCGATTTCTTTTTAAGCAGTTTATTTAAGCGTTCCGATTGTTTTAAAAACTGGGCTTCTGTAAAGTTTTCAGTGGGTAATTCACTTTCAAAATCCAACGATTTTGCTGGCGACAGTACTAGTTTCATATATAAATACGGTATTCGTTGATTACAATTTTATTGATTCAAATTTACAACTCCTATCCTATTTTTAATTCTCTCCGTTAAAATTATTATAAATGACAGTATAAAACGAATCTATAAAGTTGATTTTCTAACAATAATTGACGAACTTAGATGAGGATAAAATGGCTTAAAAAGGCAACTTAGTTGTTGTTTACGTCAAAAAAAGAACCAAATTATTATTGTTAATTAAAAACATAAAATATGAGCTTCTTATCAGAAAACGTGATTCCTGGAAATTACGGCAAAACCTTTGAAACCGACGCTTCAGAAGATAGCGAATTGGAAAAAATACAAAACGTTATTCTTGAAATACCAGGAATAAAGGATGTCATTATCGATAAAACGACATTTCCTAAAAAAATAACAATACACACCTCTTCTTTAGTAAAAGTAAAAACCATTGAAGATGCCGTAAAGCGGACAAAACACCATGTTATACCAAAATCTTTATTTGAACTATGACAAATCTGGTGTAAGTCGCCCAAAAAACGTTTTACACCTAGCCTACAAATACCGTACAATTGAATTATCTTTGCAGCGCTTAAAGAATTGTTATGCGCATTGATATCATTACCGTTTTACCCGAATTGCTGAAGAGCCCGTTTGAGGCTTCCATTTTAAAACGCGCCATTGAAGCCGGTTTGGTGGAAGTCCATTTCCATAATTTAAGGGACTATACTACCGACAATTACAAATCGGTTGACGACACCCAATTTGGAGGCGGTGCCGGCATGGTGATGATGGTTGAGCCGATTGACAAATGCATAACCACGCTTAAAGCGGAACGGGATTACGACGAGGTCATCTATATGACCCCCGATGGCGAAACCCTAAAACAGGGCATTGCCAACCAAATTTCGCTCAAGGAAAACATTATTATTTTGTGCGGACATTACAAAGGCGTGGACCAACGGGTGCGCGACCATTTTATTACCCGCGAGATTTCCATTGGCGATTATGTGCTCTCGGGCGGCGAATTGGGTGCGGCCGTACTTTGCGATGCGGTAATCCGTTTGATTCCCGGAGTTTTGGGTAATGAGACTTCTGCCCTCACCGATTCGTTTCAGGATAATTTATTGGCTCCGCCCATTTACACAAAACCCCGTGAATACAAAGGCTGGAAGGTTCCTGAATTATTGTTTAGCGGCAATTTACCCGAAATTGAAAAATGGCGCGAAGAGCAGGCCTATTTAAGAACCAAGGAACGCCGGCCCGATTTATTGGATGAATAATTTTAAACGCGTTAAGGATAGCCTGACTTTTTACACCCAAAAACACAGGGCTAAAGCACCAAAACATAACGCAAAAAGGAACACCCTAAAAGATGAAAAACTTTTCATTTTTTACTTTAAACTATTAACTTTTTAACTATATTTGCACCCAATTTCGGGTTAACCTCTGGCGAGAATCGTGAATGTTGTTCTGAATTAAACATTTTTAAATTTAAAGATATGGAATCTTTAGTAAAGTTTGTACAAGACGAATTTGTAACAAAAAAGGAATTACCAAATTTTTCGGCAGGAGACACCATCACCGTTTACTACGAAATTAAAGAAGGAAGCAAAACACGTACCCAGTTTTTTAGAGGTACGGTAATACAAAGAAGAGGTTCTGGAACATCAGAAACTTTTACTATTAGAAAAATGTCTGGATCGATTGGTGTAGAGCGTATCTTCCCGGTAAACTTACCAGCATTGCAAAAAATTGAAGTTAACAAACGTGGTAAAGTACGTAGAGCCAGAATCTTCTACTTTAGAGGTCTTACTGGTAAAAAAGCCAGAATTAAAGAAGCTAGACGTTAATAACATTATACTAGAACATCAGTATTTAAAAGCCTTGGGATTTTCCAAGGCTTTTTTATTAACAATTGTTAACAATCCCTGTTTATAATCGGTTAAAAACTAAAGCGTCTAAAAATTTGGTTTTTAGGGTTTTATACCGTATCTTTAACGAGAGAAATAATAACAGTCTTAAAAAAGCTGGTTTCGCCTCAACAGCGAATTTATATTATATTCTAAATAAGGTAACGTTCTTATAAAAATTGTTTTTTGAGGTTATTTAGCAGCAACGTGTATGCGTCTGTAAATGTTAAAAACCATGATATCTTAAATAGAGCGGTATGTGCAGGCAGACGGTTACTAATAAGGTTGAAAGCTTAAAAAGCAATATAAAGCGAAAGCTTTTATTGTAATGCAAGCAATGCTATTGAAAATTTAAACGCGAAAGCGGAAAAAGAATTAATGGCATCAAGAAAAACAATTACGGAAACATGAAGTAATAGGTCAATACATTTTGAAAATTACGTAATGTTTCTTTGAAATAACAACACTTGAACCGAAAAACTTAAATGAAAATTTTGAGTTTGATAGTAGCGATACTAAAAGGTCACGTTAAGTTATTTCAAGAAAGCCATGTCAAAATAGATTAAATTCTATAGTGATATGGCTTTTGTTTTTTTATACATTACGTTTATTTATTAAAATATTCTTACTCCGCCCCCTCTTTTTTGGCATTATCGCAAATCTATAAACTTCAATATTTTAGTTAATCGTTTAAACAGGTAAAACTCCCTTTTTTTTGTATATTCGCAACGCTAAAAACGAAACGTCTTTTTATTTCGTG
Source organism: uncultured Flavobacteriaceae bacterium (assembly GCA_964653155.1). Classification (GTDB taxonomy): domain Bacteria; phylum Bacteroidota; class Bacteroidia; order Flavobacteriales; family Flavobacteriaceae; genus Flavisericum. The sequence goes on from CAZZDI010000004.1 coordinate 30,968, forward strand.
TTTTTTGGCTTATTAATAATTCTAAAAATATAAATCACAGGAATGTCTAAAATTATTTATACAAAAACCGACGAAGCTCCAGCTTTAGCTACAAAATCGTTACTCCCTATCGTAAAAGCATTTGTTAAATCTTCTGGTATTGATATTGAAACCAAAGACATTTCTTTGGC
>CAZZDI010000004.1:31237-41455 GCA_964653155.1 uncultured Flavobacteriaceae bacterium
ATGTTTTTAAAGAAATCGGTGTAGAGGAAAACAACGGTTTAGGAAACGTGTTGTCTAAAGTAAACGAACTTCCTGCCGACAAAAAAGACGAGATTTTAAAAGCCATTGCATCGGCTATTGCCAACGGTCCCGATTTAGCTATGGTAAATTCAGATAAAGGCATTACCAACCTTCACGTACCAAGTGATGTGATTATTGATGCCTCCATGCCAGCCATGATCCGTAACTCGGGACAAATGTGGAATACCGAAGGTAAATCGCAAGATACCAAGGCTGTAATTCCAGATAGTAGCTACGCCGGGGTTTACACAGCCACGATAGATTTCTGTAAGGCCAATGGTGCTTTCGACCCAACTACTATGGGAACAGTCCCCAATGTTGGACTAATGGCTCAAAAAGCTGAGGAATACGGTTCGCACGACAAAACATTCGAAATCGAAGCAAACGGCACCGTAAAAGTGATTGACGACTTAGGAAACACTTTAATGGAACACAGCGTTGAAGCTGGCGATATTTGGAGAATGTGCCAAACTAAAGATGCCCCTATCCAAGACTGGGTAAAATTGGCCGTTACCAGAGCGAGAGCTTCAGAAACGCCTGCTGTATTCTGGTTGAACGAAAACCGCGCACACGATGCCGAATTGATCAAAAAAGTAAATACATACTTAAAAGACCACGATACTGCTGGTTTGGATTTAAGAATCCTTTCTCCTATTGATGCAACTATTTTCACTTGTAAAAGATTGAAAGCTGGGGAAGATACTATTTCGGTAACCGGAAACGTATTGCGTGATTACTTAACAGACCTCTTCCCTATTTTAGAAGTAGGAACCAGTGCAAAAATGTTATCTATCGTTCCGTTAATGAATGGTGGCGGATTGTTTGAAACCGGTGCTGGTGGTTCTGCTCCAAAACACGTTCAGCAATTAATGGAAGAAAACCACTTACGTTGGGATTCTTTAGGTGAATTTTTAGCAATTGCCGTTTCATTGGAGCATTTCAGTGAAGTTAACAACAACGCTAAAGCCAAGATTTTAGGTGAAACTTTAGATGATGCTACAAGTAAATTGTTGGAAAACAGAAAAGGCCCATCTAGAAAAGCAGGCGAATTGGATAACCGTGGTAGCCACTTCTACCTGGCCTTATATTGGGCACAAGAGTTGGCCAACCAAAATAAAGATGAAGCGTTAAAAGCTGAATTTGCTCCGATAGCTAAACAATTGGCCGAAAACGAAGACATCATTGTTAAAGAATTGAATGACATACAAGGCAAACCTGCAGACATTGGCGGATATTACGAACCAAGTGAAACTTTGGTAAACGAAGTGATGCGCCCAAGCAAAACCTTCAATGCCATTATAGCCTAATATCACTTTTTTGTTAAAGTATTTCAAAAGCCCCTTTTTGTGGGGCTTTTTTTTATTTTTATACGGAATTGAAAAACAACATTCTATTAATCAAGTTGACAAAGAAAAGCACTAGCCTTTATATGAAAAAAAGCCTTTTTTGCCTTATACTTTTCTTTTTCTGCTTCAATAGAATTGATGCCCAAGAAAAATTCACAATAAGCGGTACCGTTTCAGATATAAAAAGCAATGAAACCCTAATAGGCGTTAATATTATTTTTCCAGAAACACAGTCGGGCACCACGACCAACGAATACGGCTTTTATTCCATCACACTTCCAAAAGGCGAATACCAAGTTGTTGTGAGTTACCTAGGCTTCAACACGCTTTCAGAAACCATTAATTTATCACAAAACACTACAAAAAATTTCAGCCTTACCGAGACCCTCGAAAATTTAGATGAAGTGGTCATTACCCAAAACATAGAAAAACTCAACATTAAAGCGCCACAAATGAGCGTTAACAAACTTACTTCGGGCACCATAAAAGACATTCCCGTGGTGCTTGGCGAGGCCGATATTGTTAAAGCCATTACCCTGCTTCCAGGCGTAACCACTGCAGGCGAAGGGGCTTCCGGTTTTAATGTGCGAGGCGGTGCGGCCGACCAAAACTTAATCCTTTTGGACGAAGCCACCATTTACAATTCCTCCCATTTATTTGGCTTCTTTTCGGTGTTTAATCCAGATGCCATAAAGGATTTGCGTTTGTTTAAGGGCGGTATCCCGGCGCGTTACGGCGGCCGAGTGTCTTCCGTTTTGGATATTTACCAAAAAGAAGGCAACAGCAAATCGTTTCATGCCAATGGCGGTATTGGCTTGGTATCGAGCCGTTTGCTGGTTGAAGGCCCTTTAAAAAAAGACAAAGGTGCATTCCTGCTGGGGGGGCGGTCTAGTTACGCGCATTTGTTTCTTCCGTTGTTCGATATTGATAACGAGGCCTATTTTTACGACCTCAACACCAAACTGAATTACAAATTAAACGAACGTAACAACGTTTACCTCTCCGGATATTTTGGCCGCGATGTGTTTAGAATCGAGGACACTTTTGAAAATGTTTATGGCAATTCGGTTTTAAACTTTAGGTGGAACCATTTGTTTTCCGATAAGCTATTTTCAAACCTCTCCTTTATTTATTCCGATTATTATTACAACCTAAAACTGAACTTTGTGGAATTCGATTGGGTTTCGGGCATTCAAAATTTCAATTTAAAGTACGATTTCAAACACTATCTAAGCAATAAGCTGAAGCTTCAATATGGTTTAAATAGTGTGTATTACAAATTCAATCCAGGCGACATTAAGCCCACCAAGCCCACTTCGGGCATCAATCCGTTTAAGCTCACCGATAAATTTGCTTTTGAAAATGCCATTTATTTAGATGCCGAACAAAAATTTTCGGATAAATTAACTGCATCGCTCGGTTTAAGACTGAGCAGTTTTCATCGTTTAGGGCAGGATGAACTTAACATTTATGAAAATGGTGAAGCCGTGGTGTTTAACGAAGATTCCCAGATTTACGAAAAGGCCGAGCCCATTGGCACGGAATCGTTCAAAAGAAAACATGTTATGGAAAGCTTTTTAAATCTAGAACCCCGGGCATCTTTGGCCTACCAGTTGAATACCAATAGTTCCATTAAATGGAGCTATAACCGCATGAGCCAATATTTGCACTTACTGTCGAACACCAGCTCGCCCACCCCTTTGGATATTTGGACACCCAGTGGAAAGTACATAAAACCTCAACTGTTGGATCAAGTGGCCATGGGCTATTTTAAAAATTTTAATGAAAACCGCTATTCACTGGAAATTGAAAGTTTTTATAAAAAGGTTAAAAACCGGATCGACTACATTGATGGTGCCGATTTAATTGCCAACAATGCCATAGAACAAGTTATCCTTAATGGAAAAGCCCGCGCCTATGGTATGGAGTTTTTATTGCGGAAAAACGAAGGAAAATTTAAAGGTTGGCTGGCCTATACCCTTTCAAAATCCGAACAGCAAACTCCAGGCAGAACACCAGAAGAATTGGGCATTAATAACGGAAATTGGTACAACACGCCCTACGACAAAACCCACGATATTTCAATAACCGGTAGCTATGGTTTCAATGACAAATGGAAACTGAACACCAACTTTTTGTTCCAAACGGGGCAGCCCACCACCTTCCCCGATGCACAATATACCTACAACGGGTTGAACATTCCCAACTATTCAGGAAGAAACGAAAACAGGCTGCCCAGCTACCACCGGTTGGATGTAGCCCTAAACTACACGCCCAAACCCAACAAGAAATCGGGCTTGCAATCACAATGGGTGTTTGGTATTTACAATGTGTACAACCGAAGAAACGCTGCTTCTATCAATTTTAGCCGAAACATAGATACCGGAAGGAACGAAGCTACCAGATTATCTATTTTCGGCATTGTGCCATCGGTATCGTATAATTTCAAATTTTAAAAAATGAAAGCATTAAAATATTTCCTTTGGTTCCTTCCCTTTTTAATTTGGTCCTGCGAAGATGTGATTGACGTCGATCTTGACAGTTCCCACCCCAGACTGGTTATCGATGCTTCATTAAACTGGGTAAAAGGCACAACAGGCAACGCACAAAACATACAACTTACCTTAACCGCGCCCTATTTTAGCAATAACATTTTGCCCGCAACCGGTGCCATGGTTAGTGTTAGCGATAATAACAAAACCTATCAATTTATTGAAGAAAGCAATACAGGCGTGTACAAAACCAATAATTTTGAACCCCAGTTGAGCACTACTTACACGCTAAATATTGAGTACAATGAAGAAATTTATACCGCTACAACTGTTTTAATGCCCGTAGTACCTATTGATTATGTTGAACAAAAAAATGACGGCGGTTTTGCTGGTGATGAAATAGAAATTAAAGCCTTTTATAACGACCCTTTTGATTCTAAAGATTTTTACTTATTCGAATTTGTAGTTTTTGAAAACAACAAAATAAGCCTTGAAGTTTATGATGACGAGTTTACCAATGGCAACAACATTTTTGCTTTCTTTTCAGATAGTTCTATAAATCCCGGAGACGAAATTACCATTAGAAACTATGGCATTACCCAACGCACCTTTGAATACTTCAGCTTACTACTACAACAAACCGACGACCAAGCTGGCGATCCGTTCCAAACGCAACCCGCAACCTTGAGGGGCAACTGCATAAACCAAACCAACCCCAATAATTTTCCGTTAGGTTATTTTAAAGCATCAGAATCAGATGTTTTTACCTACACCATTCAATAAAGGCATAAAAATTGATGCTAAAACATTAAGTTTTATTTAACTAAATAAAATCTTACAGCTGTATTTTTTTTGTAATTTTAAAATTTCATCAATTAAACTAACCATGACCAAAAAAAGAATTGCCATAATTGCTGGCCTAATCATCATTCCTGTTCTCGCCTATTCCTTTTTCAGCTCTTCAAGCGATGAAAACGTTTCAATTACTTCCAAAGTGGTAAAAGGTACCTTTTTAAACGAAGTATTTATTTCTGGCGAGGCACAATCAACAAGTTCTAAAAACATCAATGGCCCCAGTAATGCAAGGCGCTTTGGGCTTTACAATATAAAAATTCAAGATTTGGTGCCCGAAGGTACCATAGTAAAAAAGGGCGATTATATTGGAAAATTGGACGAATCGGAACTTAACGCAAAAATTCTAGATGCCCAGCTTAATTTAGAACAGGCCGAATCGAGATACATTCAACAACAACTCGACACCACACTTACCTTAAAACAAGAACGCAACGCCATTAAAGATCTTCTTTTTAACATTGAGGAAGATAAATTGGAGTTATCTCGCTCTACCTACGAGCCACCCGCCACCATTAGATCGCTGGAAATCAATATCGAAAAAACAGAACGAGATCTAAAAGAAAAAAAAGCCGACTATTCCATTAAAAAAAGTCAGGCCAACGCCAAAATGGTCGTAGCCGCAGCAGAACTATCTAAGTACAAAAAAAGAATAGATGATTTAATGGAACTGCAAAAAGAGTTCACCATATATTCTGATGATGAAGGCATGGTAACCTATATAAAAGAACGGAACGGCACCAAAAAGAAAGTAGGTTCTACCATTTCACCTTGGGATCCCGCAGTGGCTAGTTTACCCGACCTTTCCAAAATGGAGTCTAAAACGTACAGTAATGAGGTTGATATTCGAAAAATAAAAAAAGGATTGAAGACCATAGTTGGCTTTGATGCCTTTCCGGATATTGAATTGGATGGCGTGGTAACCGATGTGGCAAACGTTGGCGAAACAAAAGCCGGATCGGACATAAAGCTATTTCAGGTTTTAATTAAAATTAACGGTACCAATAAAAACATACGCCCTGGAATGACTACCTCAAACCGCATTCTTACCAAACAACAAGATGATGTTTTAATGCTTCCGCTCGAAGCGATTTTTTCAAAAGATTCCATTAGCTATGCTTATGTAAAATCGGGCTTGTCCATTGTAAAAAAGCAAGTAGAACTAGGGCTGTCCAACAACGAAGTAATAATAGTAAATAAAGGACTAAAAGAAGGAGACGAGGTTTACCTGAACAAACCTGCCGATTTAGAAGAAAAAAGTATAACACTATTAAAATAAAATGGTAGATAAAATACTTTTAGAAAAACTAAAATCGAACTTCAACGAAGCCTTTTGGTTTATAAAAACCAATAAAGTACGCACCTTTTTAACCGCATTGGGTATTATTTTTGGTGTAGCCTCGGTTATTGCCATGCTCGCCATTGGTAACGGTGCCGAAAAAGAAATCCTCTCGCAGCTAGAGTTGGTTGGTGTTAACAACATTGTTGTTACGCCTATTCCCGACGAAAAAAAAGAAGATGCCAGCGAGGAAGAGGAAAGCTCTGAAAACACAGAATCTAAGCGGTTTTCTAAAGGTTTAGATATGTTGGATGCGAAGAATGTAAAAAAGTACATTCCAAGTGTAAAACTGATTAGCCCAGAAATAATCATGAATACTTACATGATTAACAACGGCACCCAAAACTCGGTAAAACTCATAGGTATTTCACCCAGTTTTTTCGAAACTTCTAATATTTCACTAGACAAAGGCAAACCGTTTTCTGATTATCAAATAAAAAATGCCATGCCCGTTTGTATTGTTGGCAAAAAGGTTGAAAAAAAACTATTTACCGGAGAAAGCGCCATTGGCAAACCAATAAAAGTAAAAGATGTCTGGCTACAGGTTATTGGTGTTATTGAAGAAAAAATGATTTCTGATAAAGCGCAGGAAAACCTTGGTATTCGTGACTTGAATGAAGATGTTTATATTCCCATAAATACGTTTTTGGTTCGGTTTAAAGACCGAAAAATAATAAGTGACAATTTCCAAGTGATGAATGCCGGTCAAAACGGACCACAAAATAAATTGGCTCGGGGCAATTACCATCAAATAGACAAATTAACGGTACAGGTAAATAATTCCAATGAGCTAAAAGCTACAGCCGAAGTATTGAGCAAAATGCTAAAGCGTCGCCACAACGATGTGTTGGATTTTGAAATCACCATCCCCATACAACTGCTCAAGCAGCAACAAAAAACAAAACAGATTTTCAATATTGTACTCAGCATTATCGCCGGTATTTCACTGCTTATTGGCGGTATTGGCATTATGAATATTATGTTGGCATCGGTGTTAGAGCGCACCAAGGAAATTGGCATTATTCGAGCTATTGGCGCTACCGAAGAAGATGTGATTTTACAGTTCCTTTCCGAGTCGGTTTTAATCAGTGTTGGCGGTGGCATAGTTGGCATTATACTCGGTATTATCAGCGCTTACGTTATCGAACTTGTTTCTGGTATTGAAACGGTACTGTCTATAACATCCATAATGGTTTCCTTTTTCATTGCCGTTTTGGTGGGGCTTACTTTTGGAATTTTCCCAGCGAAGGCAGCCGCAAAAAAGCGTCCTATTGAAGCCCTTAGAACCGAATAAAACCCTAAACTCAACGAATTGCACGAACGCTCTTGTTCTTTGTAATACTCTATAACACTAAATAGATGAAAATAAAACTATTAGTCGCACTCGTTATTTTTCCATTAATCACGTTTTCGCAAACCCAAAAAATCACCCTTTCCGAAGCCATAAGCATGGCCAAACAAAAATCGCCCGATTATAAAATAAACCTCAATAGAAACCAAGCGAGTTATTGGCGGTTCAGAAATTATAAAGCCAGTTTTTTACCCGAATTAAGGCTTAATGCTACTTTGCCCGAGTACCAAAATGCCGTGAGAAGGATTACTAATGATGCGGGACAGGATATTTTTGTAAACCAAAACCAATTATTGATTGAAGGCGGTTTGTCTATTTCGCAAAGTGTGCCCTACACCGGCGGAACGCTTTCGGTAAACTCGAACTTAGAACGTGTGGAACTCTTTGGTCTGGATGACAATATTGGCTATTCCGTTATCCCGTTTAGTGTAAATTATTTTCAGAACTCCGTATTATTCAACGAGTTTAAGTGGGATAAAAAAATAGAACCTTTGGTTTATGAAGAATCAAAAAGAGACTTTATTGAAAATATGGAGCAGATTTCGGTGAGCACCGCCAATAGATATTTTGCGTTGCTAAAGTCGCAAATGCAGTTGGAAATTGCCAAAACCAATCTTAAAAATCAGGATACCCTTTACCAAATTGCCGAAGGCCGATTTAAAATGGGTAAAATTGCCGAAAACGAATTGCTGCAAATGGAGCTTACCCTTTTAAATTCCAAAAACAACGTGACCACCAATACCGTTGAAGTAAAACGGACATCGCAAAATTTAGCCAGATATTTGGAATTGGGCACCGAAAATATCGAGTTGGCCGTTCCGGAAGAATTGCCGCTATTTAATGTGGATATTGAAAAAGCATTGAGCGAAGCCCAAAACAACCGAAAGGCTGTTATCGAATTTAGAAGAAAACGTTTGGAAGCCGAAAAGGAAGTGGCTTACCAAAAAGGCAATAACCGATTGAGATTGGGCGTTTCTGCCAATTTTGGTATTTCGCAAAACGGCGACGATTTCAATAATCTGTTTAATAATTACAACAAACAACAAAATGTTAGCGTGTCGTTGGGCGTTCCCATTTTTGATTGGGGGGTATCGAAATCGCGTCGGAAAATGGCCGAAGCCAACCTCGATTTAACCAACAACAATATTAAGCAAGACCAACAGGAGTTCGAACAGGAAATCTATCTGCATGTACTCAATTGGAGTAACCAACGCGATTTTTTATTCACTTCGGAAAAAGCAAAGGAAGTCGCCATGAAGCGATACGATATTTCACAAAAACGATACATTTTAGGCAAAATTACCATCACCGAATTGAACATTGCACTTCGTGAACGCGATGATGCAGTACTAAGGTATCTCAATTCCTTAGAAAATTTTTGGCGCGATTATTACATTTTAAGGCAACTTACGCTTTACGATTTTATAAACGACAAAAAAATAGAAGTTGAAGATGTGCTTTATGATTAAATCTAATCATTAATTGCTATTTTTGGTGCATGGGTTTTACAAAAACTACCGAGCAGGATTCAAACTACAACCATCTGGAAAACATGTCGGTTTCAGAATTATTGACCAACATCAATAACGAAGACAAAACTGTGCCCTTTGCCGTTGAAAAATCCCTACCACAGATAGAAAAATTAGTCGAGCAAATTGTTTCAAAACTGAAAACGGGAGGCCGGTTGTTTTATATTGGCGCAGGAACCAGTGGCCGATTGGGCATTTTGGATGCTTCGGAATGTCCGCCTACGTTTGGCGTACCCCACGAATTGGTCGTTGGGCTTATTGCCGGTGGTGACCAAGCCATTAGAAAAGCCGTTGAGTTTGCTGAAGATTCATTAACCTTGGGTTGGGAAGATTTGAAAAAACACCAAATCAATAGCAAAGATGTGGTTGTAGGCATTGCCGCTTCTGGCACCACGCCTTACGTTATTTCAGCCTTAAAAGCATGTAACGAAAACAACATTATTACGGGTTGCATTACTTGTAATCAGGGTAGCCCGCTGTCGCAAACGGCACAGCTTCCTATTGAGGTTATCGTTGGGCCAGAATTTGTTACGGGAAGTTCCCGAATGAAAGCTGGAACTGCCCAAAAATTAGTTCTGAACATGATTACCACTTCCACTATGATTCAATTGGGTCATATCAAGGGCAACAAAATGGTGGATATGCAACTGAGCAACAATAAATTGGTGGATAGAGGCGCGAGAATGATCATGGCAGAGCTCAACATCTCCAAACAGGAAGCCGAAGCCCTTCTCGAAAAACATAAAAACGTACGATTGGCCATTCAAAATTATAAGCATGGAAACTGATAGAACAGACAAAGCGATTCTTGTAAAAGGTTTAAAAATATTGGGCGGTTCGTTGTTCTGCATGTTTACTGGCCCTACTTTATTTCATATCTCGCAAACCCAACTAAAACCTCCATTCGATATAATTGTAACGGTTTTAGCGGGCTTAATTTGTTTACTGGCCGTTTTTCTCGCTTTTAGAGGCATAAACACCATTTTAAACAGTATGTTTAAAAGCAAATAACGCTTCGAATTATTCGAATTATAGGCATTTATTTTTTAGTGCGGTTGGGTTTCAGTCAAATTATAAACCTTCGGGTTGTAATTTATCTTCAAATATTGCCATTTATTTACCGAGGCCTTAAGTTTAGAAACCACACTAAAAACGGCACAGAAATAGTGCATCCTTGATTGCCCAATATGCTGTTCTATAGCTAAATCTACATAAAATGTCATGCTGACGAAGGAAGCATCTCATTTAT
>CAZZDI010000005.1:0-3504 GCA_964653155.1 uncultured Flavobacteriaceae bacterium
AACCCTGAACTTTTTACTTTTACTTACCCCATAAAAGTTGTAAATAACACTTAAAAATAATTCTTAGGTCAATTTCAAAAACTTTATAGAATTACCACCAAATTCCCATGCCCAAACCCAGATAAATACTTATTTTCGCGCCCGATTATGTGGATGTATTTAGGGCTTTTGGCCGCACTTTTTTTAGGATTGCACAATTTGTGCAAAAAACACGCTGTTCAGGGTAACGAGGTATATCCGGTATTGTTTGGTACGGTATCGAGTGGTTTTGTGTTTTTAGCAGTGTTTTATTTGTGGGCAATGGTTTATCCCGAGTATGCCGCGGCACACGGGTTACAATTTCAGAACATCGATTGGCAAACGCATGGCTATATTTTTATTAAGTCGGCCATCATGGCGTGTTCATGGGTGTTGGCCTATGTGGCCTTAAAACATTTGCCCATTACCATTGTAACGCCCATTCGGTCGGCCGGGCCATTTTTCACTTTTATCGGGGCTATGCTCATTTATCAGGAGCGCCCTAACCTACTGCAATGGCTTGGCTTTTTCCTGATTATATTTTCCATGATTTTGTATTCTAAAATCGGAAAAAAAGAAGGTATTATTTTTAAAAACAACCGCTGGATTTTAGCCATTGTGGTCGCCACGTTTTTGGGTGCCAGTAGCGGACTTTACGATAAGTTTTTAATACAAAGTTTAAGCCTAAACCCGCAAACGCTACAGTTTTGGTTCTGTTTTTACACGGTGCTTATTTTGTTGGTTATTTTGAGCATTACCTTTTTTCCTAAGCCCGAAAAACGCAAAGCATTCAAATTCCGATGGAGCATTATCGCCGTTGGAGTGTTGTTACAGGCCGCCGACTATTTTTACTTTAAGGCACTACAGGATCCCGAGGCTTTAATTATGTTGCTTTCGGCCATAAAACGCAGCCAGATTTTAATTGCTGTACTGGTGGGCGGTTTGGTGTTTAAGGAACACAACAAGCGCCAAAAACTGGTGCCACTTTTTGGCATTATGCTTGGCGTGTTTTTGATTTTGTATTCTTAAATTAAACTAAAAACGCCCCAGCAAAAAAATCGAGGCGTTTCTACAAAAATATATGTGTTTGCTAATTACTTAATAGCAATCAATTCCAGTTCAAAAACCAAATCCTGTCCGGCCAATGGGTGGTTGGCATCAACAACAATATGGTCGTCGTTTACTTCGGCAATTCTAAACTGCTGCTCACCACCGTCTGGTCTTGAGCCTACAAGCCCCATCCCTACTTCAGGTTTAATGCTTTCCGGAAGATCGGCAGTTGGTACTTTTTGAAACAATTGCTCGTGTACTTCGCCATAGGCTTCTTCTTTAGCAATGGTTACGGTTTTCTTTTCACTTACGGCCATATCAACCAAAGCTTTTTCAAAACCAGGAATAAGTTGCCCTTGTCCCAATTGAACCTGCAATGGTTCTCTTTCCAACGAGCTATCAAATACCTGTCCGTTTGTTAATTTTCCAGTGTAATGCACCTCAATGGTATCATTTGCCTTTACTTTACTCATAATATCTTTTTAAATTTAAAAATTACCGCAAAGGTATGGTTCATAAAACGGTTGAAAGAATAAAACAGCAATTCTTTTGAAAATGAACTCTTTGGAAATAAAAACGCCAAGGCGATTTACCCTGACGATTTTTGTTTAGTAAAGTTGGTTGTTTTTTTAGTATTCGGCTTGCTCCTTGCCCAAAACAATATCGCGTCGGGCTACAAATAAGCCTTCATTCTTATCGAGTTTTAAAATACGGTTGGGGTTGGTAGCTTCAATTTTTTCACGGCAAGAACCTTTTAACAGCGGGTCGTTATCAAACACAAAGCTTTCAACGGCATATTCCGGTTTTCCGGGTTCTTTTAAAATGGGCAATATTTGGCGCAGTTCACTCCCGTAAATATAAGATCCGGGCACAAAAGTATAAAAAGTGTATTTACCATCGGCATTGGTTCTTATCCATCCGCGATGGTGTACGTAGCGTTTTTTATTTTCGCGTTTTAATTCAAAGTTGCCATCCTCATCAGCTTGGTGGATAAACAGCAATACATTTTTGGCCGGTGTTACGCCATCATTCTCAAAAATGGTTCCGGTAATTTTCAGCTTGGTAGTACGCGAAGCGAAATCGGGAATGGTATCGACGTTATTCAATTGCTTTTCTGAATAATCGTAAATAGGGCTTCTTTTTTTGTAATTGGAAGGAATGGCTTCTGAAACTTGAGCCGTTTCTTGAGCATTAGTTATTTGAAAACCACTTAAAAAGCCAACTAAAATAACGAATGTGAGTAATTTTTTCATGGGGCTAAAACATTTAATTCATTCAAAACTAAACAACTACTCCCTATGATTTAAATAAAATCGTTTGAAAACTAATTTTTCACGATGAATAGATAAAATGCGCATTTTTGAATATCATTGTAAACTACTCCTTGTCACCTTCTGCAATAGCTTGTGCATTTCCCGAATATCGAATAGGAAAACGTCCCGTGCCATTCAATGCCATTTCGCTTTTTAAACTAGGCGAAATGCTTATGAACACCTGAAAATTTTCGTTGTTGCTTTTAGCGTTAAAAGAGATGTTGTAACCTTTATTTTTATTTTTTTCGGCTTTAAAACCTTCCATCAAGCCTTTAAATTCAATGGCACTGTCCGTACCTCCATAATTTATCTGCATTTGGCGTTCACCAAAATAAGGTAAATATGAAGTGACGCTATCGCCTTCAATTTTTAAGAAATTGTGATTGCCCACCAAACTGATATTGGCAGCGTTATTCCCGGGCAATAAAAGTCCGGAATTAGCCACTTGCTGCATGGCCATGGTAGCTTGCGGATAGGCCCAATCGGACTCAATAATTATTTGCTTGTTGTTTACCAATTGCTCCAATTTAGCCAGTTCGGCTTCTGTAGGTGCGTTTTTGGAAGCCCCGCAAGAAAACAGTAATAAAACAAAGCTGCCGAGTATAAAAATGTTTGCTTTCATGATTTCAATCTTTATCTGTAAATTACAAAATGTGTTTCTTTTTTAGGGTGAAAACCTTCAAATTTGATAAAATATTAACGCATCGATAGAAATTCGTGTATTTTAGTTTGCTATGGATTTAAAACGGAAACAAACCCAACTTCAGTTGCAAGGGTTTTTGAATACGCCCCAACTTTGGAAAGCTGATGCCGTTTTGGGACTGAAACAGCTTCAGGTTCAAAACCAAAACATATTTGCTTTTAACGACACTTTACCGGAAAATTTACGATTGGGCAAACGGGTGGAGCGCTTTGTGAGTGCCGAATTAAACCGAAATGATGACATAGAAATCTGCTGTGAAAACATCCAAATCCAAAAAGATAAAATCACTTTGGGCGAAATAGACTGTATTTTAAAACAGCACAATCACCCTATTCATTTGGAAGTTGTTTATAAATTTTACTTGTACGATCCACGCGAGGGCCATAATGAAATTGAACATTGGATTGGCCCCAACCGCAG
>CAZZDI010000005.1:3604-37764 GCA_964653155.1 uncultured Flavobacteriaceae bacterium
ACGATCCACGCGAGGGCCATAATGAAATTGAACATTGGATTGGCCCCAACCGCAGAGATTCACTCATAAAAAAACTCCGCAAGCTAAAAGAAAAACAGCTCCCCCTACTCTACAACAAACATACCCTGCCAATTTTGGAACGGTTAAAGATTGATGTTGAAACTATCGAGCAACAAGTTTATTTTAAAGCCCAATTGTTTGTGCCTTTTGAAAATGAATACATTCCGTTTAACAAGATTAATCGGGATTGTGTTAAAGGGTTTTACATTCGGTTTAATGAAATCGAAACCTTTTCTGAGTGTAAATTCTACATTCCCAGTAAACATAATTGGCTTTTGGAACCCGTTGCTTGGATTGATTGGTTGAATTACGATAGGTTTTACGAAAAAATGGAAGCATTGATAAACGAAAAAATAGCATCAATGTATTGGATTAAATGGCCGAACGGTGAAATAAAAAAGTGCTTTGTAGTTTGGTGGGATTAACCCCTAAACTACAAAGCACTTATTGAAACGATTTTACTTCTATTGACTAAAAGGTTTCATCCAATAAATCTTTTAAGGCTTGCCAAGATTGGGCATCGGCTTCGGCATTGTATTTTAATGGCAGATTGAATTTTTCTCCCAAAGCATCGGCACCTTTACTGGTAAAAGCATGTTGTGCCTCTGGAAATTCAACATATTCGTAATCGGCATTAATACTGTCCATCGCCGCTTTAAAGGCATCCACCGTTTCTTTCGGAATAAAAGGGTCGGCACCACCATTAACCACCAAAACCTTCGCTTTTAATTTGTCGTTGGGCATTACGGGAAGTTTTACACCACTGTGGAAAGCGGCAACGGCATCCAAATCCTTTCCGGTATTGGCCATGGTAAGCGCCATACTACCGCCAAAGCAATAACCAATAGCTGCAATTTGTGAAGCATCTACCGAAGGATGTCTTTTTAAAACCTCTAAAGCCGCATCAAAACGCACAGTTGCCAAAGGCACATTATTACTAACCACCCCCGAAAACTTACCGGCATCTTCAGGGTGTGCGGCTTGTTTGCCATCGCCATACATATCAATAGCCATGGCGGTATAACCCAATTGGGCCAACATATCGGCGCGTTCCCGAACATAATCGTTATGCCCCCACCATTCGTGGATAACGATAATTCCTGGACGTTTTTCGACCATATTTTTATTGTGCACCAAATACCCTTTCATGTTTATGGAATCGGTACTGTATTCCACTTCTTCGGCTTCCAATTCAATGGTTTCGGTTACGGTTTTTTCAGTGTTGGAAGATTTTTGTTTGTCTTTGCAGGAGGTGAAGACAAGCATGGCCATTAGAGCCGCTAAAAATAGATTCTTCATTTTAAAATGCTTTAAGATTGGTTTTAACTGTGTAGTTAACTTAAAACATTTTAAAGAGTTATGAAAATAATTGTTGGTAAAAATTCTATTTGAGAATTTTGTCGATAGCTTGAATCCAATCTTCGATGTTGGTCTCGTTGGTATTCAATGGCAAGCTACCATTGGCATAAGGCCCGTAAATATTCGGATTGGTGTACGAGAAAAAGCCCACCGTTGGTGTTAAAGATGCGCTGGCCAAATGCATCACGCCATTATCGGCAGCAATAAAAACAGATGTGTTTTTGATGATGGCGCCCATTTCGCGAATATCCTTGCTGTAAAAATGGGGTGCCTTAAAGTTGATTTTTGAAATGTTTTCTATCGGAAGCATTTCAATGATATTATAGTTGGGATATTCTTTTAAAAGCCGACTGTAAAACGTATTCCACCAAGTTTCAGAATAGCATTTGTGACCTGTGGCGTTGGTATAAATGCAGATGGTTTTTTTATCATTTTTGATGATGCCATCTAAAATGGATTTTCCGTTGGCTATTTCTTTCTCATTCAGTTTAATATTGAGAACCGGAAGCGCTTTTTCATTTTTTTGCAAGCCAATTTTATCCAAAAAATACCGCAGATTATAAACAGGATATTTCGAAATGTGTTCGTAATCACTATATTTTTTGGTAATTTCCTCGTGTACATCACCAAAAACCTTCAATCGGGCTCTGGACAATTGGGTGAGCAAACGCCCAGAAGACGAATCTTTATCACCATTAATCACTAAATCGTATCGTTTTGCCTTTATTTTGAACCAAACAGTAATGTATTTCAACAGATTGTTGAATGGTTTTTTGGGCAGTTTGATAATTTGCTTTACCTGACTGTAATTCTGAAAAACAGGATGCGCCACACCGCCTTTTACGAACAAATCGATTTCGCAATCGGGAAAGGTTTCAATCACTTCCTGAACAATGGGCGTTAACAGCAATTGATTGCCCAAGCGGTGGTTGGGGCGCACAATCAATACTTTTTTAACGTCTTCTTTTTTAACTGAACCTTTTTCGGGCTCTGTATAAGAACTCCCCACGCCTTTGGTAAGCTTGTGCATTACCCGTCTCCTAAAACTGTTAACTCGTTGAGAAAATCCCATATCCTGATAAATTCAAATTAAAAACCGGGCAAAAATACAAATCCCTTGCATGTTGGGCAAAATAAATATTTTGCAATGGGGTTTCTCGCAAAGTCGCTAAGGCGCAAAGCTTTCTGTTTTAAATTGAAAAAGAAAATATTGCTGACTATAAATGAAAGCACGAATTGCCAAATCTCTCGCAAATCTAAATCTATTTTGAACTTGAAACCTGAAACTAAAAACTTACCGCTTAAATTTCGATTTGTACCAAACGTTAAGTACCATGCCACCAATAATAAGCGATATGCCCAATAACGCCCAAAAAGTATAAAGTTCGTTGAATAGCATAATTCCTAAAACGGTAGTAAAAATAACTTCAACATATTTTATGGGCGCAATTAAATTGGTAGATGCTGTTTGGAAAGCCTTGGTCATAAATATTTGTCCGAAATAACCGAAAACCCCCAAGCTTAAAAGAAACAACCACTCCCAGTCTTTGGGATTTACCCAATTGTTAATAGACAACACACCACCTAAAACGGCTGCAATCACCATAAAATAATTAACAATAACCACCGGGTGCTCGCTATTACCTATTTTACTGATAATTACATAAACCAAACCGCTTAAAATGGCGGCCATTAAAATAAGTACGAGTCCGTATGAATTGATTTCAGAATCGAAACCTTTAAGCACCAACACCCCAATAAACGAGATGCTAAAAAAAGCCCATTGCCATGGCCGTACATTTTCGCGCAATAAAAACACTGCTAAAATAGCAGCGAAAATGGGCGATAAATAGCGTAATGACACTGCTGTGCCTACCGATAAATATTTTACCGACATAAAAAAGAACAGCATCGAGATGGCACCCGTTACCGAACGCATAATAAGCAGAAAGTTGTTTTTACCGATGATGGGGATTTTATTTTTGATTAAAAAACCGAAAGTAAAGAACAACGAGCCCAACGACCTAAAAAACACGATTTGATACGAGCTCACTTCGCTTAAATGTTTTACCGTGGCATTCATGCAAGCAAAAGCCACGGTACTAATCAACATGTATTTTATGCCTTTTTTAACGTCCAATACCTCTAGGTTTTACCACCCGATTGGTGTTAATAAAATAAACGCCAGTAAGCAAAACGATAGCTGCAATTATCGATTGAAACGTAATGGTTTCATCTAAAATGTACCAGCCCAAAACGAGCGCAATTATAGGGTTTACGTAAGTGTTGGTGGCCACTTTCTCGGGCGATACCTCTTTTAGTAAATAATTAAAAGCCGTAAAAGCAATAATACTTCCAAAAACAATTAAAAGCAGCATGGCCCATTGCACATCGGCACTCCAAGTATTGGGCAACGACCAAGTTTCGCCAAAGCATAAACTTGCAATCGCCAACATGGTGCCTCCGGTCAACATTTGGTAGCCCGTATTTACAAAATAATTAGAAGGCAAATTGGCTTTGCCCACAAATAAACTACCATAAGCCCAGCTAATCATGCAGGCAAAAATCATCAGTATGCCTATAATTTGTCCGTCTTGACTAATGAGTTGTTTTTGACCGATTAAAAGGTAAATCCCAATAAAACCCAAAAATACTCCAATATAGGCCATCGTCGCAATTTTTTTGCCTTGGAGGAAACGCATCAGCAACAAGACAATTAAAGGTTGTGCCGAAATTTCGAGAGCCGCAAAACCACTATCAACAAATTTAAGCGCCCAAACCACTACACCATTTCCTAAGGTTAAAAACAAAAACCCTGCAATAACGGTGTTTTTAAACTGCTCTTTGGTGATTGAAATGTTCACCTTTAAAAGTTTAGCAATTATAAAAATGATGATGCTCGCAAAAATAAACCGAATAGCGGCCAATTTAAATGGCGGCAATTCTGAAACCGCAATTTTATTGAGCAAGTAAGTAGATCCCCAGATTACATAAATGGCAAAAAAGGCCAGCACAATACCGAATGTTTTACGAGTTGCCCCCATAAAAATGAAACTTGTTTTTTAAAGAAAATGAAAGGCAAATATACGCCTTATTTTAGGGCTTGAAATCGATAATTATAAATTAACAAGAATTTAATCTTCTGGCGGATAACCATGTATTTCCTCAAATACGTCATCAAAATTTGAACGCAAATACGAGTTGAGTTTCTTTCGGTAATCGCCCTTTAGCCATTCCACAAAATTGTAGGTACTTTTGCTGATGCATTTGGTGTAGCGGCCAATCCTGAAATCGATATCGTCTCCCAACATTTTTGCCAACCCCAAAGCATCGTAAACATCTTCACTGTTTTCAATACAAATTTTGGCGTGTTGCTCGATGGAACGCTCTAAAACCACTTTTGAAGATTCGCCATTTCTAATGGAATCCACATAAGTTTTTTGGATATCGAAGAACACTTCCTTCGATTTTGAAAATTCGGCCCGCAATTCGTCCGGCATTTCATATCTGAAATTGCTTTCCAGTTCGTCGTCACTTAAAATGGAATCCAAATAATAATTGGGCGATTTAAAAATACGCTGCCAATCCAGATTATCGCCCCAAGGACCGAATCGATGGAAATTGTTCCCCAAATCAATCACCGTAAACGAGTTTTTATCTTTAAAAATACGAGACCCACGACCAATCATTTGGTAATACAAGGTCAAGGATTTGGTGGCGCGGTTAAGAATAATGCTTTCTACCGAAGGCTCATCAAACCCCGTGGTTAAAATACTCACCGAGGTTAAAATAGCACCCGGCGTTTTTTTGAACCACTTTAAAATAAGGGCGCGTTCCTTTTTAGTATTGGTGTTATCTAAATGCGCAATAGGATATCCCGCTCTTCTAAAGGTGTCGTAAACGTGAAGTGATGTGTTGATACCGTTATTGAAAATAAGCGTCTTTTTTCCTTTTGAACGCTCTTCGTAAGCCTGCATCAATTTAGAAAGCATGTCGTCGGCCGTATAAAGGTCTTCCGAAGATTTTACGGTATAATCACCGTTGGCTCCCACAACCAAAGAGGTCAATCCCACATTGTAAGTAAACATTTCGGCACGGGCCAAAAAACCGTTTTCAATGAGCGATTCTATACTTTCGCCAACAATCAGTTCATCGTAATTATCGGTCATTGGCAATTCAATGCTCGAACTCAACGGTGTCGCGGTAACGCCCAAAATAAACGACTGACTGAAAAACTTGAACAGTTTAGTAAACGAGTTGTAGTGCGCCTCATCAATAATCACCAAACCAATATCCGAAATATCCAGTTTATCGTCATTCAATCGGTTGTTTAAGGTTTCCACCATGGCCACAAAACAGCTGTAATCGGCTTGGTCATCAAGGTTTGCCTTGCTATCAACCACTTTGTTTAGTACACCGAACTCAGTGAGCATGTTCGAGGTTTGCTTGCACAATTCAATACGGTGCGTCATGACCAACACCTTCTTTTTGTGGTGTTTCAGGTATTGCCTAACGATTTCGGAAAAGATAACCGTTTTTCCACCACCCGTTGGCAATTGATAGAGCAAATGATAATCGTCTGGCGATTCTTCAAATGCAGTGAAAATCTTGTTTATCGCCCCTTTTTGGTAACTGTATAATTTTTTGCCTTCCGACCGTTCTTCTAATTCTAATTGAGCTTTTGTAACCGACATACCTTAAATTTTGCAACGTGCAAAAATAACATCTTTATAGGGTTTATCAAGTAAGTTGTGCATTAATTTATCAAGCATTTTCAACAATTGGGCATAAAGTTAATATTTTTAACGCATTGGCGTTTTATTAATTATTTTTGAAAAGTATGTCGGCTGCATTGAAATGTCTATTTTTACCAATAAATTGAATTTTAGAGATGCAAATAAACGATAAATCGGGAGTAGAAAATTATTTGGCAAACCCTGAGCGATACAGCTCGATGGTATACAACAGAAGCGGGAAAAGCGGTGTAAAATTACCAGCTTTATCGATTGGCTTATGGCACAATTTCGGTTTTGTGGATGCCATTCAAAACGGACGCGATATTTTACGAACGGCCTTCGATTTAGGCATTGTGCATTTCGATTTGGCCAACAACTACGGTCCGCCATATGGATCGGCCGAAGAAAATTTTGGTACTATTTTCAAAAAAGATTTCAAACCTTATAGAGACGAACTGTTTATTGCCAGCAAAGCAGGTTACGACATGTGGCCTGGACCTTATGGGAATTGGGGTTCCCGAAAATATTTAATTTCGAGTTTAGACCAAAGTTTGCAACGTATGGGCTTGGATTATGTCGATATTTTTTACCACCATCGTCCCGACCCTGAAACACCTTTGGAAGAAACCATGGGCGCACTGGCCGATATTGTAAAGCAAGGAAAAGCACTTTATGTGGGTATTTCCAATTACCAGCCCAAAGAAACGCAAAAGGCTGCTGAAATTCTTAAACATTTAAACGTGCCGTTTATTCTGCACCAAGCCCGTTACTCGATGCTTGACCGTTGGGTGGAAAACGGATTATTGGACACCTTAAATGAAAACGGCGTGGGCTGCATTGCTTTTTCGCCATTGGCGCAGGGTATGCTTACCGATAAGTATTTAAATGGTATTCCTGAAAATTCCAGAGCTTCGAAAAATTTAACCTATTTGGAAAAGGAAACGGTAAATAGAAACCTTGAAAAAATCAAAAAACTAAATGGAATTGCCCAACAACGCGGACAAAAACTTTCGCAAATGGCCATTGCTTGGATTTTAAGGCAACCGCAAGTGGCCTCTGTTTTGGTTGGGGCAAGCTCTTCAAATCAATTAAAAGATAACGTAAAGGCTTTGGAGCAATTAAGTTTTACGGATGAAGAATTAAAGTTGATTGATAAGATTGTCAATTAATTAAGAGCTGTTATTTTTTAACGACTGTAATAAAAGCTTTAACTCCTTTTGACAAGTTCCAAAGATCGGAAGCCAAAACAGCACCCTGCTCGTCCTTGACCCTAAAATGCGCTGTATTGGGCACAAGGTAACCTTCGTTAATGGCCAAAAATTCAATGGTATTTTTGCCTTTTTGTAATTTCAACTTTAGGCCTTTAAAGTGGTTTCTTAACGTAATTCGGTATTCAACAATTTCTCCGTTTAAAGACACCCTTATTAAATCGCCATCTTCCTCTCCAAAATCCCTATACTGAACTATAGCATGATCTGATTCGGTTTCAACAACCCCAAAATACTGATCGGTTTTGCTGCCTTTGGTGCCCAGTTCCAATTGCGATTTAATGTCGTTGAGGTTCTTATCAAGTTGCTTGGTGTACAGTTCGCCTGGGTTGCCAAATTCTTCCTCAGGAAACATCGAAAATTCTTTTTGGGGCATTTCCAAATTGGGTGTTACTTTTGGAGTATTCAGTCCCAAAGGATCATTCTCAATAGGTTTTGAGGGCGTTAGCGGGCTGGAATCAATCGAGTCGGTTTCGGCCTCAATGGCAGGAATAGCCACAGAATTATTTCTATTGTCTATTTGGGCTTTTGCAGATAGCGATAAAAAAAGAATCGCTACAAATAAAAAATAAGGCTTCATCAATCTTTCTGGCTTTTCGTTTCTTATTGTGGTTAACGAGTTTCAAAGATATTTTTTTCTTCGCAATTCAACCACCATCCATTTTTATTTAAGAAGATTTTAGCAATAACTGTTCCTAAAATGATTTTTGGATAAAAAAACGCAGAAGCCCAAATAACTACTCATTTTTCGGAATGCCATACTCAATACAAACATGCCGCTGGCCCCATTGCTTGGCGGCTTTTACATCTACGCCCATATAAATGTCAATGCGGTTTTTCCATTTGTAATGCATTTTGTCCTTTACAAAATACATTCCCTTTAACCCCTCTATTTTAATCGGTGTATTATGCTTTAAGCCTTTACGCAGCAAATCGCGAGATACGGCAATGTATTTTAATCCGGGTTTTAAGCTGTCGCCAAAAGCGGTAATATGCGGATTGGAATTGGTTTGGTAAGCCAGCGAATTGTATGCCGTAGCAGTAACGTTTACCGAATCCCAAATAAAATGGTCTTCAAAACGTTTTTCTTCATTTTTACAACTGAATATCGTTAAGAGCAATATGGGTATTAAAATTCTCAAACAAAATATTTTATAATAAATATACTAAAGATTATCAGTAAGCCAATAATTCGAGTAAAGCCTTTTCAAATCTGTTTTTTGGGAGGTATTGCTGTTCTAGCGCACTAGCGAACGGAATGGGCGTATCCAAACTGGCCACTCGTTTCACAGGGGCATCCAAATACTCGAAGCAATGCTCCATAATTAAAGCCGAAACATCGCTGGCAATGCCGCCAAAAAGAGAGTCTTCTTGTAAAACGATGCATTTCCCCGTTTTTTTTACGGAATTAAAAATCGTCTCGGTATCCAATGGCTGAAGGGTTCTCAAATCAACCAGTTCTGCGGAAATTTCAGGATGTTGCTCTAATGTTTCCAAGGCCCAATGCACGGCGGCACCATAACTAATTACGGTAATATTTTGACCTGCTTTTACAACTGATGCTTTACCAAAAGGCAGAGTATAATAATCTGTAGGTACGTTTTGCCGAATACTTCGGTACAAGCCTTTGTGCTCAAAAAACAAAACGGGATTGGGGTCATTTATGGCCGTTGCCAAAAGGCCTTTGGCGTCATACGGAAAAGCGGGATAAACCACTTTAAGTCCGGGCGTTTTGGTAAACCAAGCCTCATTGGTTTGCGAATGGAATGGCCCGGCACCCATACCGCCGCCACAGGGCATTCTAATCACCACATCGGCTTGCTGCCCCCACCGATAATGACTTTTCGCCAAATAATTAACAATAGGATTGAACCCCGAACTTACAAAATCGGCAAATTGCATTTCAACCACACTTTTTATTCCCGCAATGGAAAGCCCCATGGCGGTTTCGATAATACCCGATTCGCAGATGGGCGTATTCCGTACACGGTCTTTTCCAAATTCCTCTACGAAACCTTCGGTAATTTTAAACACGCCGCCATATTCGGCAATATCCTGCCCCATCAAAATTAAATCTTCATGGCGCTGCATACTTTGTTTTAATCCTTCGGAAACGGCATCAATAAACCGAATCTCCTTTGAATTGCAGTTTTCTTTAACGCGTTTGTATTCAGTATTTTGAAAAACATCATCTAACTCTTTGGTTTCATTTGATTCGATTTCGTTTTCAGCGAATGAAACATCCAAATGCTCATTAATTTCTTTTGTGATTGATGCTTTTATAGTATCGATTTCTTCTTCGGATAAAAATTTGTTTTCTTTTAAAAAAACTTCATAATTGGATATTGGGTCTTTTTCGGCCCAGTTGTCCAAAACCGCCTGCGGAACATATTTTGTGCCACTAGCCTCTTCATGCCCACGCATTCTAAAGGTCTTGAATTCCAATAAAACAGGCCGCGGATTGTTACGGATACTTTCGGCAATATGCATCACTTTTGTGTAAACTTCTAAAATATTGTTCCCGTCAATTATGTGCGATTCCATTCCGTAGCCAACACCTCTATCGGCCAAATTTTTGCAAAAATACTGCTCGTTTGTTGGGGTTGATAAACCGTAACCATTATTTTCAATACAGAATAAAACGGGCAATTGCCATACCGAAGCAATGTTAAGCGCCTCATGGAAATCGCCTTCGCTAGTGCCGCCCTCGCCCGTAAAAACCGCCGTAACCTGATTTTTGTTTTTCAGCTTTGAAGCCAACGCGATACCGTCTGCCACCCCCAATTGCGGGCCCAAATGCGAGATCATTCCAATAATTTTAAATTGTTGTGTCCCAAAATGGAACGAGCGGTCGCGCCCCTTGGTAAATCCTGAAGCTTTGCCTTGCCATTGCGAAAACAATCTATATAAGGGCACATTTCTAGCAGTAAAAACCCCTAAATTACGGTGCATGGGCAAAATATATTCGTTTTTGTGCAAAGCCATGGTAACGCCCACCGATATCGCTTCCTGGCCAATGCCCGAAAACCATTTGCTGATTTTTCCCTGACGCAACAAAACCAGCATTTTCTCTTCAATCATTCTGGGTTTCAGAAGCTTTTTTAAAAGATCGACTAAAATAGAAGGGGCGAGATTTTCGGTGGTGTATTTCATGTGTGTTTAAAAAACCTTCATCAAACCAAATATACCATAAAAAGAGCATATTTAAAACTCTTCTAAAGGCAACGGTATAAGTGTAAATTCTGCAATGTTTTTGTACATTTGTTACAATCACTTAAAAAAACAAATCCGCATGAATGCTATACCCAGTGTCAATTTAAAAGATTTTATTTCCAACGATCCTGTAAAAAAGCAAAATTTTGTTGATGCCATTGGCGAAGCCTACGAAAATATTGGTTTTGTAGCGCTAAAAGGTCATTTTTTAGACGACGCTTTGGTGGAGCGTTTATATACTGAAGTGAAGAATTTTTTCAACCTTCCCTTAGAAACCAAGCAGAAATACGAAATACCCGGTATTGGTGGGCAACGCGGTTATGTGTCCTTTGGAAAGGAAAGTGCCAAAGGAAAAAAAGAAGGTGATTTAAAGGAATTTTGGCATTTTGGTCAATATGTTGAAGATAACGACAAACTAAAAGCCGAATACCCCGAAAATGTAACGGTTAAGGAACTGCCAAAGTTCAATCAAGTTGGAAAAGAGGCTTACCAAATGTTGGAAAAAACGGCAAAATATGTATTACGGGCCTTAGCTCTGCATATTGGTTTGGAAGAAACTTATTTTGATGACTACATTCACAATGGCAATTCCATTTTACGCCCCATTCACTACCCGCCCATTACCCAAGAACCTAAAGAGGCTGTACGTGCCGCCGCCCATGGAGACATCAATTTGATCACTCTTTTAATGGGAGCGCAAGGCAGAGGCTTGCAGGTACAAAACCATAAAGGCGAATGGATTGATGCTATTGCCGAACCCGACGAATTGATGATAAACGTTGGCGACATGCTCTCGCGCCACACCAATAATAAATTAAAATCGACCATACACCGCGTCATCAATCCACCAAAAGAATTGTGGGGCACTTCACGTTATTCCATTCCGTTTTTTATGCACCCCATTAGCGAAATGAAACTCAACGTTTTGGAGGAATGTATTGATGACCAAAATCCCAAACAATTTACCGATATTACGGCGGGCGAATTTTTAACAGAAAGACTAATTGAACTCGGATTGATAAAAACAAAATAGCTTATTGGAAAGCTGTTTTTTTGAATAAAATTGAAATGGACCTAAAAGACCAATTAAAAAACTTATTTCCAGACCACGTTGAGGAAAATATTGCCTCTGAAGACAGTAACCAACCCGATATTTGGATACAGGACGACCCTATGATTTGCAAGTACGAAAAACGTAAAGGCAAACCTATTACCATTATTGAAGGCTACAACGGTGCGCAGGAAGACTTTAAAATGCTGGCTAAAGACATAAAAATTCAATTGGGTGTTGGGGGCAGTTTTAAAAACGAAAAAATTATCATTCAAGGCGATTACCGTGATAAAATCATGCAAATTCTCAAAGAAAAAGGCTTTAAGGTAAAACGAGTTGGCGGGTAATTAAATGGAAAAAAATCCACTTCATATCACCAATGGTAGTGTTTTAACCAATGTATTAAAAGAGCTGAAGGTTAAAGGCACAATATTAACATGGCAAGAAATGTTGTGTGAGGGCCCAACCGCTGAACACATTGATTCGGATGATTTTTTTAAAATCCGCAAAACATTCTTCAACGGTTTTTATGATATTGAAATCGATTCAAAAGCCATCAAAAAAGAACTGAACAAGCTCAACACACCAGAAAAATATTCTGAAATTGTCCTGTGGTTTGAATACGATTTGTTTTGCCACATTAACATGGTGGCGGTGATCAGTCTCATTCAACAGAAAAAAATCAACCTGCCTCTCTACTTGGTTTGCAGTGGCCGCATTAAAGGCAGCAACGGACTAAAAGCCCTTGCGGAACTTTCCCCAAAACAGCTTTTGGAACATTATAAATCGAAAGTACTCCTAAATAAAGAAGACATAGAAACCGCAACAACCATTTGGGGTATTTATTGCGGATTAGATCATAATTTATTAAAACCCTTTATTGTAAAACCGTCGTCTTTCAATTATTTGAGCAGTTGCTTAAAGGCCCACTTAAAACGGTTCCCAAACTCTATTGACGGGTTAAACACCTTAGAGCGGAATATTCTAGAAATCATTGATAAACACAGTATTTCCTCAAAGCATCATTTGCTGGGTTATGCTTTGAATTACCAAGGTTTTTATGGTTACGGCGACTTGCAGTTTAAGCGTATTATTGATGAATTGGAAGTTTTTTACACCATCAACGATGAAGGAATGGAGTTGAACAGAACCGGCTACGAAGCGTTGATGGGACACCATAATTTTTCTGCCGAAATAGACAACCAAATGGTGTTTGGCGGTGTTAGAAAAATTGACTTTCTATTCAGTAAAAAGGAAAACAAACTCATAAAATCTGTTTTTAATGTCCATTAAAGCTTCCGAACTTATTTTAAATCCAGATGGCAGTATTTACCATTTGAATTTAAAACCAGAGCACATTGCCAATACCGTTATTTTTGTGGGCGACCAAGACCGTGTGGAGCGTGTAACTTCGCATTTTGATGTTATTGAGTTTGAAACGCAAAAGCGCGAATTCAAAACCCAAACTGGCATCTTTAAAGGAAAACGCATCAGTGTCATTTCAACAGGCATCGGAGCTGATAATATCGATATTGTTTTAAATGAACTTGATGCCTTAGTGAATATCGATTTTAAAACCAGGGAAATTAAAAATAAGCTTACAAGTTTAAATATAATTCGCATTGGTACTTCGGGGGCACTTCAAAAAGACATCCCAATAAATTCTTTTTTGGCAAGTAGCCACGGAATGGATCTTAACGGCACGCTTCAATCGTATCAAATTGAAGCGATATCCACCCCAAATATTGAAAACGCATTTATTGAACAAACCGATTGGAGTATTGATAAATCCCGCCCGGTTGTTGTTGCCGCTAGCGAAAAACTTTTCAATATTTTTAAAACCCAAAAATTGTATCATGGGCTTACGGCCACCGCTGGCGGTTTTTATGGGCCACAAGGAAGAATACTCCGGTTGCAACTTCAAGATGCAAATATGAATTCAAAAATGGATGCTTTCAACCATAAAAACATAAAAATCACTAATTTAGAAATGGAAACCTCGGCCATTTACGGTTTGTCAAAATTATTGGGGCACGAGGCCATTTCGTTAAATGCGATAATTGCCAACCGTGCTAATGGCACGTTTAGTGAAAACCCAACAAAAACAGTGGATGATTTAATCGTTTTCACTTTAAATAAAATAGCAGAAAATATTTAACAGAATGAAACATCCTTGACTAAAAATTTCGTCACACAGCGGAATGAATATATAGATGTTACACGCTTGTGCTGAGCGCAATCGAAGCATGACTTTTGAAAAAAAACAAACACAAACACATGAAACAAATCAATATAGGAGGCGTGCCAGAGCATTTTAATTTGGCTTGGTATTTAACCTTAAAAGATGGAGAGTACAAAGAAAAAGGCATCCATTTAAGGTGGCAAGATTATCCCGGTGGCACAGGTGCTATGTGCAAAGCGCTGCGTGATGGCGCTATTGATATAGCGGTTATTTTAACCGAAGGTATCATAAAAGACATCATTGCTGGTAACCCCAGCAAAATTGTACAAACTTTTGTGCAAACCCCTTTGGTTTGGGGCGTACACGTGGCGGCAAGTTCCTCTTATAAAACCATTGCCGATTTAAAAGGCTCCAGAGCTGCCATTAGTCGATACGGCTCAGGCTCGCATTTAATGGCATACATTAATGCTGAAATTCACGATTGGGATTTAAAAAACGACTTGAACTTTGAAGTGATTAAAGATTTAGATGGCGCCGTAAAAGGACTAACGGATGGTGTTGCCGATTATTTTCTTTGGGAAAAATTTATGACCAAACCCATTGTTGACCAAGGCGTTTTTAGGCGTATTGGCGAATGCCCCACCCCTTGGCCGTGTTTTGTGGTTGCAGCCCGCGAGGATTTTTTAGATTCCAATACCGAAGAATTAAAAACCATTTTAGACATTGTAAACAACACTACGGCCGATTTTAAACACATCCCCAGTATCGATAAAACTATAGCCAACCGCTACAGTCAAAAACTAGAAGATGTACAAGAATGGCTCAGTATCACCGAATGGTCGCAAGAGCCTATTGACGAAAAAACCATAAATACCGTACAGAACCATTTATTTTCCCTAAATATTATTCCAGAAAAAGTAGCGTACAACCAGTTGGTAAAAACGCTATAAAACGCAACCAATACCTTAAGCCTTCTAAACTATTGTTAAAAATTAATTTATCAGTAGGCCAATATGTATTTTAGCAAAAATTGAAATCAAACAAATGAAAAAAATAATAATTATGGCTTGTGCCGTGGCCTTTTTTGGCTGCAAAGAACAAGCAAAACCCAATTACGCCATTATAAAAGGCCGTATTACCAATAAATTGCCCAGCGATTTAACCATAAACAGTTACGATCAAACTTTTGCCGAAGTTATTCCTGTTTCTGCAGATGGTAGTTTTGTTGATACTTTAAGTACAGACCGATCCAACTACATCCTGTATGATGGCCAAAATCCGGTGTTTATATATTTGGAACCCGGTAATGAACTTAATATAGATTATAATGCTGCCGATTTAGAAAATTCCTTAAAAATTTCGGGAACCGGTGCCGAAGTGAGCAACTATCTCACCGATAAAAGAAAACAAGAACAGCAGCTTTTTGGTAGTGCCCAAACCACCTACACCCTAAATGAAGCTGAATATAAAGCTAAGCTTTCATCAATGAAAAAAGAGCAAGAATCCTTTTTGGATGGCTACAACAACATTCCCGAAAACTTTGCTAAAAAGGAAAAGAGAAACATCCACTATACCTATTTAAGAATGTTGAGCATTTATGAAGCTGCCCACAAACAATTCGCCCAAGATCCTTATTTTAAGGTTTCAGACCATTTTTTAAATGAATTGAATGATCTGGATTACGGCAACGAAACAGATTTTGAGTTTTCCAACCACTATAAATCTTTAGTAACCGACTATTACAAACAAAAAGCCGATAGTATTTCTAAAACAGAAAACACCCCAAACAACATCACTTTTTTAAAAACAGTTTCAAAAGTTGAAAATGAAACCATAAAAAATGGCTTGTTGTTCGATTTTGCAAACATGAGCTTACCTCGCGCAGCCAATCCCGATGAGATATACAAGTTATTTTCTGAACATTCTTCAAATAAAAAGAACAATAAAATCATCAAAGAAAAATATGAAAAACTGACAGCTCTTGATGTTGGAAAGCCCTCTCCAATGTTTGAAAACTATAAAAACTATGAAGGCGGAACCACGTCGTTAAGCGACCTAAAAGGCAAATATGTTTATATTGATGTTTGGGCCACTTGGTGCGGGCCTTGCATCAGGCAAATTCCGGCACTTAAAGAGGTAGAGAAACAATACCATAATAAAAATATTGAATTTGTAAGCATTTCCATTGATAAAGCTTCAGATTATGAAAAATGGAAAACTATGGTGAAGGAGCAAGAATTGAAAGGCGTGCAACTGTTTGCCGATAACGACTGGAACTCTTCCTTTGTAAAAGATTACGGTATCCAGGGCATTCCAAGATTTATTTTGATCGACCCCGATGGGAATATCGTTAACACCAATGCACCGCGCCCCACCGATACTGGTTTAATCGATTTGTTTGACGAATTGGAAATATAGAAAAAATAAACAAAACCAAAAAGCCGCTTACAAGCGGCTTTTTTTGTTAGTGTTGGCGGCTTCCTTTTCGTCTTCTTGTGCTTTGGGCTGCTCAGGCTGTTTGAACAAATCGATAAACGCTTCCCCTAAATAATCATTAACATGGCTGGCTATTAAGCTTTGATAACCGTAATCTTCAACAGCGATATCAGCCGATCTACCGTGAAGATAGATCCCAAAAATACTCGCCACCACCGGATGGTAGCCCTGCGAAATTAGCCCGGTGATAATGCCTGTTAATACATCGCCGCTTCCCGCTGTGGCCAACCCAGGATTGCCCGTGCTGTTTACGTATAATTTTTCATCAAAAACCGTTATGGTGTGCGCGCCTTTCACAACCACGATAACGTTGTGCTTTTTTGAAAAAGCTTTAACTTTTTTCAGTTTATCAAAATCATCCGTCCATTTGCCAATCAATCGCTCTAATTCTTTGGGATGTGGTGTGAGTACCGCGGGCGTTTCAGGCAGCAGTTTTAACAAACCCTTGTTTGCCGATAAAATATTAAGTCCGTCAGCATCAATCACCAACGGCGTTTTGTTCCGCTTTAAAAACTCCTCAAATGCTGCTGTCGTTTCTTCGTCTTGTCCCACTCCCACGCCAAAAGCAATTACGGAAGGCTCTATATCAAATTCAATATTTGTTATTTTTTCTTCATTAGAATCGGTTATTACCATAGCTTCCGGAAATGAGGCCTGCAATGGTACATAGCCACACTTTGGGACATAAGCAGAAACAAGCCCCGCACCTGCCGAAAGCGCTCCCCTACTGGCCAATGTTACTGCTCCTATTTTTCCGTAGCTCCCGCCAATAACCAAAGCATGCCCAAATTGGCCTTTATGAGTGAATTTTTCCCGTGGGATATAGTTGGGCAGTATTTCGTGTTTGCCTATCAGTTCGGCTTCGGTTTCTGTGGTGAATAGAAATTCTTGATCCAAACCAATATCCAAAACACCCCACTGTACGGTATATTTGGCCGTTTCGGGCAAAAAGAACACTAATTTTGGAGATGCAAAACTTAAAGTGAACCCAGCCCAAACCACGGCATTTTCATCCTCAACGGGTTTATCTGTAAAAAGCCCCGAAGGAATATCAATAGACAAAGTAAAGGCTTTGGTATTTCTAAAATGTACAAAAAGGGCTTTCACCCAATCGTCTATTGGGCGGTTTAGGCCAATGCCAAAAACGCCATCAACAATAATATCTTCGGGCTGTATTTCAGGGAAATCATCTTCACATTTTAATAAGGTTGGCCATGCTTTGGTAACGTTCTTAATTCGGTCGTAATTAATCAAAAAATCTTTTGATCGTTTGTCGCTGCAATTCACCACATAGGTTTTAACATTGTAGCCATGGGTTATTAAATGGCGTGCAATAACGAGTCCGTCGCCACCATTGTTCCCAATACCACAAAACACATGTATGGGCACCTGTGCACCCTGCATACGTAAATGCAGCCAATTGAAAATTTGGGTTCCGGCGCGCTCCATTAAATCGGTTGATGAGATGTTCTGTCTTTCGGCAGTTAGTTTGTCGCCATTATAAATTTGTTCTTTCGAAAAGATTTTCATTTTAAAAATTGTTTATGGAATTTTTAATCCTTTAGGTGGTTTGTCGCTTTTTTTTTATGAAACATTGCACAATATAAGAATACCGCAAAAAGGATGTTTTAGTTTTTTTATTAGTTTAAATGTAATACTTTTGAAGGGTATTTTTATGACACCCATGAATTATTTAAACCAAAATATAACAAAGTCTGTTTCTATTTCCTTAGAAAATAACGTTGCTTTTTTGGGTACAACTACAAATATTACAACCCCTTGGGGTTGCTAACTATATATTCTTCGGGCTATCTTTGTAATTTCAGTAATTACAGTTTTTCAATTTTTTTTCAATTTTTCAACACATTAAAACATGAAAGTTTTAAAATTTGGTGGAACTTCGGTAGGTTCTTCAAACAACATAAATAAGGTTATAAATATTTTAGAGAATTATGGCAAGGAAGACCCCATAATTTGCGTGGTTTCGGCCGTTGGTGGCATAACAGACAAATTGCTTTTGGCTGGAAAACAGGCACAAAATAAGGAGGATACTTTTCATGACACCTTCGAAACCATAAAAGAAATCCACTTTAATATTATAAACGAACTGAATCCAACAAATAGCGAACCCATCATCAATTATGTTGATGAAAAACTAGGGGAGCTTAAAAGTTTATTGGAAGGTATTTATTTGATTAACGAATTATCTCCAAAAACATCAGATAAATTGGTAAGCTTTGGTGAATTGCTATCCTCTTTCATTATTGCAGAAACCATGAAAAATAGAGGACTTTCTGCCGATAGAAAAAATTCGCAGGAATTGGTTGTAACCAACTCCAATTTCACCAAAGCGGAAGTGGATTATAAAATCACCAATCAAAACATTCAGGATTATTTTAAATCTGCACCGCAGAATATCACCATTCTTCCCGGGTTTATTTCAAAATCGAAAACGGGAGAACAAACAACCTTGGGGCGTGGAGGTTCAGATTTTACTGCTGCCATTGTCGCTGCAACTTTAAAGGTTGAACAACTTGAAATATGGACCGATGTTAGCGGCATGTTTACTTGCAATCCCAAAATGGTAAAACAGGCCTACCCTATTAAAAAAATATCATACCAAGAAGCTATGGAACTTTCGCATTTTGGTGCTAAAGTGTTGTATCCGCCAACGGTTCAGCCGGTGTTGACTTTAGGGATTCCTATTCACATCAAGAACACTTTAGAGCCCGAGGCCGAAGGTACCGTTATTTCAAACAGCCCAGTAAATACCAATGGCCCGGTAAAAGGCATCAGCAACATCAACAATATTGCTTTGCTCACTTTGCAAGGCAGTGGTATGGTGGGCATTCCAGGATTTTCAAAGCGCTTGTTCGAAACGTTGTCGCAGGAAAAAATAAATGTGATTTTGATTACCCAAGCATCATCCGAGCATTCTATTTGTTTAGGCGTTGAGGCAAAAGATGCCCAAACTGCCAAAGCAGCTATCGATACGGTTTTTGAAAATGAAATTGCACTGAACAAAATAGACCCTATTATTGTGGAAACGGGCTTGGCCATTATCGCATTGGTGGGCGATAACATGAAAAACCACCAAGGTATCAGTGGGAAAATGTTCAGCAGTTTAGGTAAAAATAACATCAATATACGTGCTATTGCACAAGGCGCATCCGAAAAAAACATTTCGGCCGTTATTTTAGAAAGCGATGTGAAAAAGGCGCTCAACACCTTGCACGAACAGTTTTTCGAAACCAAAACCAAACAATTGAATGTTTTCATAACCGGTGTTGGCAACGTTGGCGAACGCTTGGTGGAGCAAATAAAACAGCAAAAAAAATATTTAAGAGATAACTTAAAAATAAAACTTCGCGTTGTCGGTTTGTCCAATTCAAGAAAAATGATTTTCAACGAAGAAGGCATCGATTTAAAGAATTGGAAAGACCAATTAGCCCATGGCGAACAAGCCAGTTTACAAGGCTTTTTTGAAAAAACAAAATCACTCAATTTACGCAACAGTATTTTTGTTGATGTAACGGCCAATAAAGACGTGGCCGATCTGTACGCCCAATATTTAAAACAAAGTATTGGCGTAGTGGCCTGTAATAAAATAGCCTGTTCGAGCGATTTTGAAAATTATAGATTGTTAAAACGTTTATCGTTAGAGTATAACGCACCTTTGTTATTCGAAACCAATGTTGGCGCCGGTTTACCTATTATTGACACATTGAACAATCTAATTGCATCGGGCGATAAAGTAACTTCAATCCATGCGGTACTTTCCGGAAGTTTAAATTTTGTGTTCAATAACTTTAACGATAAAACTAAATTCCACGATGTAGTAAAACAAGCTGGGGTTGAAGGTTATACCGAACCCGACCCAAGAATTGATTTAAGTGGAGTTGATGTAGCTAGAAAAATATTGATTCTAGCCAGGGAAAGTGGTGCCGAAATGAATTTGGAAGACATTGAAAACATTCCATTTTTATCAGAAACCGGATTGAAAAGTGATTCTGTTGACGATTTTTATGAAACCTTAAAAACCGATGAAGCGCACTATCAAAAACTATACGCTTCGGCTAAAGAAAAGAATTGCCAGCTAAAGTATGTTGCGCAATTTAATGATGGAAAAGCCAATGTAGGCTTACAGGAAATTCCCGAAGGCCACCCATTTTACAATTTACAGGGCAGCGACAACATTGTTATGTTTTACACCAAACGATACGCCCAACAACCCATGATTATTAAGGGAGCCGGAGCCGGAGCCGATGTTACCGCTTCTGGTTTGTTTGCCGATATTATTAGAATTGGAAACGATTAAGGCCATGGAAGAAATTAAAATATTTTCGCCCGCTACAGTAGCCAATGTGGCCTGTGGTTTTGATGTTCTCGGTTTTTGCTTAGATAGTGTTGGTGATAAAATGGTGATTCGAAAAACACCAAAAAAAGGGATTCACATCACACATATAGAAGGCTTCAATTTACCTTATGAAACTGAAAAAAACGTGGCAGGTGTATCGGCTTTAGCCATGTACAATGCCATTGATGTCGATTTTGGTTTTGAAATCGAAATCTACAAACGCATAAAACCCGGAAGCGGTATTGGCAGCAGTGCCGCCAGTGCCGTAGGAAGTGTTTTTGGCATGAACGAAATTTTGGGCAGACCATTCAATAAAACACAACTAACAGAATTTGCCATTAAAGGAGAAGCCTTGGCCAGTAAATGCGAGCATGCCGATAATTTGGCCCCTGCCCTTTTTGGTGGTTTTACGTTGGTAAAAAGTGTTTCACCATTGCGGATTTTGGAAATTCCTGCTCCAGATGATTTGTATGCATCGATTATCCATCCTCAAATTGAAATAAAAACCGCCGATGCCCGTGCCGTTTTACCCAAAGAGGTTTCACTTGCCAATGCCATTACCCAATGGTCCAATTTAGGTAGTTTGGTGCACGGATTGCATACTGGCGATTACAATTTAATAAAAGATTCGCTCCACGATGTTATTGTAGAGCCCCATCGCAGCAACTTGATTCCGCATTACCACGATGTTAAAAACGAAGTGCTAAAAGCAGGAGCATTAGGTGCATGTATTTCGGGGTCTGGTCCTTCTATTTTTGCTTTGAGCAAAGGTATTGAAACCGCAAAAAGTGTAGCCGATGCCATGAACAAAGTCTATACAGCTACAGAATATAATTTCGATATCCACATTTCAAAAATCAATACTGAAGGTATAAAAATAATTGAACAAAACTAGCCATGAATTATTATTCACTCAACCATAAAGCGCCCAATTCAACATTCAAAAATGCCGTAATCAAAGGCTTGGCTCCCGATAAAGGATTGTATTTTCCCGAAAGTATTACCCCGCTACCAAAGTCTTTTTTTGAAAATATTGATAATTTATCGTATTCGGAATTGGCTTTTGAGGCCATCAAACAATTTGTTGTACCAGAAATTCCGGAAGCGGTTTTAAAAACGATTGTTGAAGAAACGTTGTCCTTCGATTTTCCCGTGGTGAAATTGAATGATAACATTTCAACTTTAGAATTATTCCACGGCCCAACCATGGCCTTTAAAGATGTTGGTGCCCGTTTTATGGCGCGTTGTTTAGGGTATTTCAATAAGAATAACGATAAAGAAGTAACCGTTTTGGTAGCCACTTCTGGCGATACCGGTGGCGCCGTAGCCAACGGTTTTTTAGGGGTTAAAGGTGTCAATGTAGTGATTCTTTACCCTAGTGGAAAAGTGAGTGAAATTCAAGAAAAACAACTCACCACTTTAGGACAAAATATCAAAGCCTTGGAAGTTAATGGCACTTTTGATGATTGCCAAGCCATGGTAAAGACTGCCTTTTTAGATGAAAGCTTAACCAGCCAAATGCAGCTCACATCTGCAAACTCCATTAATGTGGCGCGCTGGTTACCGCAATTGTTCTATTTCATGTTTGCTTACAAGCAATTGCACAACCAATATGAAGATATTGTGTTTTCGGTACCCAGCGGCAATTTCGGAAACATTTGTGCCGGAATGATGGCCCAAAAATTGGGATTGCCCATCAAGCATTTTGTGGCTTCAAATAACGCAAATAATGTGGTTACCCGTTATTTAATTTCGCAATTGTACGAACCAAAACCATCCATTCAAACCATAAGTAATGCGATGGATGTGGGCGCACCAAGCAACTTTATCCGTATTCAAGAAATTTATAAAAATGATTTCAATGAATTAAAGGAAAACCTTTCCTCGTACAGCTTTACCGACGATGAAACAAAAGCAGCGATGCTCGAAATTTTCGACAATTATAATTATGTGGCCGATCCGCACGGTGCTGTTGGGTATTTAGGTTGTAAATCCTACTTAAAGGAAAACCCGAAGGCACATTGTGTGTTCTTGGAAACAGCACATCCTACCAAGTTTTTGGATGTGGTAGAAAACGTTGTAAAAGAAGAACAGCCGCTGCCCGAACAAATACAATCGGTAATGGGAAAAAACAAAGAATCAGTCCTTATTTCAACCTATGTAGATTTAAAAGCCTTTTTATTGAAGTAAAATATTGTAACACGGTTACATAAAAAAATCCCCTAATAAAAAGGGGATTTTAGCCCAAATAAAATTTAAATAACTTATTAAGTTACCAAGTGTCCTTTTTAAGTTTTCTTTAATGGCTACTTCAAAATTAAAAAGGATGCGTTTAATACTTTGAAATATTATTTTTTAATGAAGATATTGGTATAAAACCATCTGCCTTCTTCGTTTTTTTCGGCCGACACATCAAAATTCGTATAATCGCCCTCTAGGTTGTTTTTATGCGCTTCGCTTTTAAGCCATGCCCTCACTACAGATTCTGCAGAACTGTAACCATAAGCAACATTTTCAGAAACGCGTTTAGCTCCGGCATGCGATTTCAAATAATTGCTTCGAGTGTAAAAATTATCGTGCGATACTTCGCCACTATAAACCATATAATCGGTATGGCTAAAGGCAACCGATTTAACAATGTCCATATCTTCCAAAGGGCTTAAGCCTTCCGAAAGCCTATGGTCGTTAATAAGGTTAAGTATTTCAATTTCGATGGATTTGGCCTGTTGGGATACTAATTTTAGTTCAATGGCTTCTGCTTCATCATCCAAGTTATTGGTTGAGCAAGACGCAAAAGATAGCATGGCCAAAAATGCCAATAGTGGCAATTTAATTGGTAACTTCATTAGGTTAAGTATTTTAGATTTGGGATTATAAAATTATAACGCTAAACCGAAGTTAACTGTTAATAAAAAGTTAAAATCGACCAAAAACACACCTTTAATCGTTATTAAGTGTTTTTAATCGATTTTTTTATTCGAAATGTAGGATATTTAATTCTATTCAGGGCGCCAAACGCTCAATCAGCCAATTGTAATCAGGGAGAAGCTTGTAACGGATACGGTCGTGAAGCCTATTGGGCCGCCCTTGCCAAAATTCCATTTCAACAGGCTTTACAATGTAGCCGCCCCAATGCGGTGGCCTAGGTATATCTTTACCAGCAAATTCTTCTTCTAAAATTAACAGTTCCTTTTCTAAATCTTTCCTGTTTGCAACCTCGCTTTGGTTGGAAACCCAAGCCCCCAACTGGCTACCTCTGGGGCGTGATTCAAAATAACCGTCGCTCAAGTTTTCGGCTATTTTTTCAGCTTTTCCTTTTATAATGACTTGCCGTTCTGCCCCATGCCAAAAAAATGATAAGCAAACATTTGGGTTTTTGGCAATGGCTTTTCCTTTTTCGCTGTTGTAATTGGTGTAAAAAATAAAGCCTTCAAAGGTGTACTTTTTAAGCAATACCACTCTGTTTTTAGGATAGCCATCTAATCCTAAGGTTGAAACCGTCATGGCATTGGTTTCATTTTCAGGAAAGTGTGCATCGACCTCGTAAAACCATTTTTGAAACAGTTCTATGGGGTTTTCGGGCACTTCAGATAAAAGTAATTCTGCCTTTTCGTACGATTTCCTGTAATTGCTCAAGTCTTTTTCCATAAATACAAATTAACGAAAAAAGCTAAAGCTATACTGCCGCATTTTATAAAATCACTGATTTTGTCGCCCCATTTTTAAAACAGTTGTTGAATGGATGCTATTTGGTAAAAAAATGGTCCTTCTACTCTAGCTGACTCCAGTTTCCTGTTATAAAATTGTTTTGTCAAACTGAAAACAGTATCGGCTTAATGATGAACCCACCTGCCATCACTTCGCAAATCTGGCTTATGGATGTTTCTGTTTTTTTTACGCATGCGTTCCTTGTACACAACCTAAAAATTCAAACACTGTTTTAATCAAACAATATTTGAATGCTTGCCCCAATATTTTATCTTTGCAGCTTCAATTAGCATAAAACTTTATGAAGATTTCTTATAACTGGTTAAAACAATTCATTAAAACCGATTGGACACCAGAACAAACCAGCGAACTCCTTACCGATTTAGGCCTTGAAGTAGAGGGCGTAGAAAATTATCAATCTGTAAAAGGTGGGCTGGAAGGCGTGGTTGTTGGCGAAGTATTGACTTGCGAAAAACACCCCAATGCCGATAAACTAAAAGTCACTACAGTACACATTGGCAGCGACGCCCCATTACAAATTGTTTGTGGTGCACCCAATGTAGCGGCCGGACAAAAAGTGCCTGTAGCCACCATTGGCACCACACTTTATACACCCGAAGGCGAAGCTTGGACCATAAAAAAAGGAAAAATAAGAGGTGAGGCCAGCCACGGAATGATTTGTGCCGAAGACGAACTGGGCTTAGGCAAATCGCACGATGGCATTATGGTTTTGGATGCCGATTTGAACCCAGGAACCCCTATTGCCGATATTTTTGAAGTTGAAAACGACCATGTTTTTGAAATTGGATTAACTCCCAATCGTGCTGATGCCATGAGCCACATGGGGGCCGCCCGCGATTTAAGAGCGGGATTGGTTCAAAAAGAAATCAACCTAGAACTCATCACACCATCGGTAAGTGCGTTTCGTGTCGATAACCGTACCTTAAAAATGGATGTTGATGTAAAAAATAAAGACCTCGCACCACGTTATTGTGGGCTTACCATTTCTGGGCTTCGTATCAAGGAATCGCCCGCTTGGTTAAAGCACCGCTTAAAAGCTATTGGTATAGAGCCCAAAAACAACGTTGTGGATGCCACAAATTACGTACTGCACGATTTGGGTCAGCCATTGCACGCTTTTGATGCCTCTAAAATTATTGGCAACAAAATAGAAGTAAAAACCTTAAAATCGGGCACTAAATTTACCACTTTAGATGGTGTGGAGCGCGAACTTCATGAAGACGATTTAATGATATGCAACGCCGAAAAACCCATGTGCATCGCTGGGGTTTTTGGAGGAATTGATTCGGGCGTTACCGAAAACACCACCAGTATTTTCTTGGAAAGTGCCTATTTTAATCCGGTAAGTATCCGTAAAACTGCCAAACGCCACGGTTTGAATACCGATGCGTCTTTCCGTTTTGAGCGCGGCATCGATCCAAATATAACAGAATACGCTTTAAAACGAGCCACACTGTTGATTCAGGAATTGGCAGGTGGTGAAGTTACTAGCGATATTGTTGATTTTTACCCCAACAAAATAAAGGATTTCGAAGTACGATTAAGCTTCGATAACGCCAAAAAACTGATTGGTGAAGAAATATCGAAGGAAACCATTAAACGCATTTTAACGTCTTTGGACATAAAGGTGAACAACGTAACTGAAACCGGTTTGGGGCTTACGGTTCCGGCGTATCGTAACGATGTACAACGCGAGGCCGATATTATTGAAGAAATTTTAAGGGTTTACGGCTATAACAACATCAATATTACCGAAAAACTCAATGCGTCCATTTCTAGCACGTCTCGTTTCGAGGATTACAAAATTCAAAATGTGGTGGGCAACCAATTGGTATCGCAAGGGTTTTTCGAGATTATGGCCAATTCACTTACCACGCCAAACTACGTGGCTTTAAGTGAACAGTTAAAAGAGGAGCATAACATTAGCATGCTCAATCCGTTGAGTAACGATTTGTCGGTAATGCGCCAATCCTTGCTGTTTTCAGGATTGGAGGCCGTATCGTTCAACATAAACCGAAAGCGAGCCGATCTAAAATTGTTCGAGTTCGGAAAAACCTATCACGGTTACAACGATAAACGCGAAGAATTTAAACATTTATCACTATTCGCAACGGGCAACCAAAACGCCGAAAACTGGAACGGCACCAGTAAAAAAAGTGATTTCTTTTTAATGAAAGGCCTTATTATTTCCATTTTGGAACGTTTGGGCATTTCCAGATTTAAGGAAACACCTATCACCAACGATTTGTTTTCTGAAGGCCTGACTTTAGGATTAGGAAAAAATAAATTAGTGGATTTCGGGTTGGTGAAAAAATCGGTTTTAAAACATTTTGATATTTCTCAGGAAGTGATTTATGCCGATTTCAATTGGGATACCATTTTAGATTTGGTAAAGCACAACAAAATTAAATTCACCGAAATACCAAAATATCCTGAAGTACGTCGTGATTTCGCATTGCTTTTGGATGATAACGTTACTTTTGATTCTATTTACAACATTGCCAAGCAAAGTGAAAAACAACTGCTAAAAGCCGTTAATTTATTTGATGTGTACCAAGGTGAAAATTTACCAAAAGGCAAAAAAAGTTATGCGGTGAGCTTTACGCTTCAGGACGACAACAAAACACTTACCGATAAGCAAATTGACAAAATTATGAACAAGTTGCAAACCAATTTTGAAAAGCAACTTGGCGCAGAACTGAGATAGAAGGTTATATATGAGAGGGTTTTTAGTTGTTATTTTACTGTCTTTTTCGGTCTGTGTTTCAGCACAAAACGACACCTTAAAAAAACCCGTTGATAGCCTCTCACGTTGGAGTTTATTAAAATACGATGCCAAATATACTTGGCAGAGTGTGAAGCATTCGGTGTCTCGCCCCGCACATTGGAAAGGCAAAGACTTTAAAACACTTGGGTTTTTGGTTGCGGGAACGCTTGCGCTTTCATCCATCGACGAACCTGCCAACGCGTTTTTTGTAAGGCAAGATGCCAAAGCGCCACAATTGGTGAAGGATTTTGGTTGGTATTTTGGGAGTCCGCAAAACTATTTTATGGTCAATGCCGGGTTGTACGGTGTGGGCTTGATTACCAAAAATGAAACCATCCGGAAAACCAGTGTGCTTATCATTTCATCTTCGGTAACTACGGGGCTTATTCAAAGTTTTGCCAAAAATGCCATTGGCCGAGCACGGCCCAATTCGGGTTATGGCGCTTTTGATTTTCGGCCGTTTTCACCCGAAGGGGCTTTTCATTCTTTTCCTTCAGGACATACCATTTTATCGATGACCATGGCACACGCCATTGCTAAACAATTCAATAGCACTTGGGCCAAAGCAGCCACTTATTCCATAGGCTCCATTATACCGCTTTCAAGGCTTACGGCCAATGCCCATTGGGTGACCGATACTGCCTTTAGTGCTGCCATTAGTATTATTGTGGTCGATTGCATTGACCGCTTTCTTAACGATACCAAAGCGTACGGTGCCGCTAACAAAAAACCTAAAACAATAGCGTGGCGTTTGGCCATTAAGCCGAACCAAATTGGTTTAGTAGGAAATTTTTAAACGACTTGTTGCCAAAAAACAGTTTCTTTTTGAATAATTTTTAGTAAATTAGAGAGGAAACCAATTAAACGGAACGCCATGTCGAACTACATTAAAATTTATACGGGAGACTATGCCATCGTGCAACGTATTGTTTCCGCTCTGGAAAATGAAGGTATTATTCCTGTGGTAAAAGATGAATCGGATTATGGATTGGCTCCTATATTCGGTTCAACCAACGCTTCACTTCATCAAATTTCGGTACATAAAGACGAAGTTGAAAAAGCCCTGCCCATTGTAGAACATTTAACTTCGGAACTTGAAGCCTAATACAACTAATAAATCTTCTCTTTAAAAGTGTAAAACCTTAAAACCCTATAGCCATGTCAAACTACATTAAAGTATTTTCGGGAAATTTTATTGAAGTACAACGCATTTTTAGCGAGTTGGAAAAAAGCAATGTTTGTGCCATTATAAAAGACGAATCTGAATCGGCAAGGCTTGCAGGCTTTGGTTCTTCAGTTCAAGGTTATCAAGAAATCCACGTTCATAAAGATGAACTGGATCGCGCCGTAAAAACGGTTAAGAAATTAACTGCTGAATTACAGGAGTGATAATAAATTCCATTTAACCAAAAAAACCTCGAAGTTTATCACTTCGAGGTTTTTCTTTTTATGATATATCTCAAAAATTAAGCCGTAACCGCATACATTTTTTCGCGGAGTTCCTTTATTTTTTTGTCCTGCATATAATCATCGAAAGTGGTGTAACGGTCTATCACTCCATTTGGTGTGAGCTCCACTACCCGATTCGCAACGGTTTGTGCAAATTCGTGGTCGTGCGTGGTAAACAACACGGTACCTTTAAAGTTTTTAAGCGAGTTGTTAAACGCTGTAATACTTTCTAAATCCAAGTGGTTGGTCGGTTCATCAAGCATCAAAACATTAGCTCTTTGCATCATCATGCGCGAAAGCATACATCTTACTTTTTCACCTCCCGATAATACCGATGATTTCTTGAACGCTTCTTCGCCACTAAAAATCATTTTACCCAAAAAGCCTCGAATATTTACTTCTTCTCGTTCTTCTTCGGTTTTTGCCCACTGGCGCAACCAATCGATAAGGTTTAGATCGTTATTGAAATATTCACTGTTATCTAATGGCAGATAGGATTGCGTAGTGGTAACCCCCCAAGCAAACTTACCGGCCTCGGCTTTTTCCTTGTCGTTCAAAATTTGGTAAAATGCCGAAGTAGCCCTTGAATCTCTTGAGAACACCACCACTTTATCGCCTTTGGCCAAGTTTAAATCAATATCTTTAAATAGCACATCGCCATCCAAAGACGCTGCCAACCCTTCAACATTTAAAATTTGGTCGCCCGCTTCGCGCTCGCGCTCAAAAATAATGGCAGGATAGCGGCGACTGGTTGGGCGTATATCAGCAATATTCAACTTATCAATCATCTTCTTTCTACTGGTAGCCTGTTTACTTTTGGCCACGTTGGCAGAAAAACGGCGGATAAACTCTTCTAATTCCTTTTTCTTTTCTTCTGCTTTTTTGTTTTGCTGTGCGCGTTGTTTTGCGGCTAATTGCGACGACTCGTACCAAAACGTATAGTTGCCCGAATAGTGGTTTATTTTTCCGAAGTCGATATCTGAAATGTGCGTACAAACGGCATCCAAAAAGTGGCGGTCGTGCGATACTACAATCACACAGTTATCGTAATTGGCCAAAAAGTTTTCCAGCCACGAAATAGTTTCGTAATCCAGATCGTTGGTAGGCTCATCCATGATCAGCACATCCGGGCTTCCAAAAAGGGCTTGTGCCAAAAGCACACGTACTTTTTGTTTGCCATCCAAATCGTTCATCATGGTGTAGTGCAGATCTTCCTTAATGCCCAGGTTGGAGAGCATGGCTGCGGCATCGCTATCGGCGTTCCAACCGTTCATTTCTTCAAATTCTACTTGAAGCTCTCCTATTTTTTCGGCATTTTCATCGGTATAATCGGCATAAAGCGCATCAATTTCCGTTTTAATTTTAAACAATGGCTTATTCCCCATCAATACCGTTTCCAAAACCGTATGCTCATCATACAAATTGTGTTCCTGCTCTAATACCGACATGCGTTTTCCGGTTTCAAGCGACACATGGCCAGAAGTGG
Source organism: uncultured Flavobacteriaceae bacterium (assembly GCA_964653155.1). Classification (GTDB taxonomy): domain Bacteria; phylum Bacteroidota; class Bacteroidia; order Flavobacteriales; family Flavobacteriaceae; genus Flavisericum. The sequence continues at coordinate 33,758 of CAZZDI010000005.1, forward strand.
GCTCCTGTTTTCCGGAAAGAATTCTTAAAAACGTAGATTTTCCGGAGCCATTGGCACCAATAATTCCGTAGCAATTGCCATTGTTAAACGTGGTATTTACCTCGTCAAAAAGCACACGTTTGCCAAACTGGACCGAAAGATTTGATACTGATAACATAAAGGATTTTTTATTTTTTTGCAAAAGTAGAGAATTACATTGGTAAGACGAAACTTCGCCTCTCAATTATTTTATTAAATCGTTTTGTTTTCAGTTCTTTTTTTAGTTATTTGTACCCATTACATACTACTTTGATTAGGAAACATTTAACAGCGCATTAACAAGACTTTATAAATACAAGCAATACTTTTGTTTAAAAGAATATACTCTCACGACGGATTTATGAAGCTTTACACTGCCTTTATTTTTATACTGATTACCGTTTTTTTAGGCTGTAAAAAGGAAAACAACAACATTGCCAACTACGCCTATTTTGGTGGGGAAATTATAAACCCCAACACCAACTACGTTGTGCTCTCTAAAAATGAAACTGTAATCGATACCATTAAGCTTGATGGTAGAAATAGGTTTTTGTATAAAGTGAACGACCTTCAACAAGGCTTATATATATTCCTTCATGGTGGAGAGGAACAAATGATTTTGTTGGAACCCAAGGACAGTGTTCTTTTTAGGTTAAACACATTGGATTTTGACGAGTCGTTGGTATTCACCGGTAATGGGGATAAAAAAAATAATTACCTTATAAACGAATTCTTAAAAAATGAGAGAGAAGAAAAACATGTTGTTAGACTTTGCCAATTGGGGCCTGAAGCATACACAAAACATTTAGACTCCATAAAATCCCTAAAGATCGGCAACTTAAACCATTTTAAAAACAAATATTCTCCTTCCAAACTTTTTCAAAAAATAGCAGAAGCCAACATTAACTATAATTATTATTCAGCCAAGGAAGTATATCCGTTTGTTCGCTATGGAAAAAATAAGGCCGAAACATTAAACGCATTACCAGAAGATTTTTATGCCTACAGAAGTAATATTGATTACAACGATGAGTTTTCAAGCTCGGATTATAGCTATAAGGCTTTTTTAAGACGAAATATAAGCAATATTTCCCTTAAAGTTCACCACGACCATTCTGGCACTGAAGAATTCAGCCATAAATCATTGTGCTACAATCTAGATAGGTTAGAACTCATAGACAGCTTAGTAGAAAACAATGAAGTGAAGGAATATCTGTTATATTATTTTGCCATGCGATATTTACCAATAAACAAAAATGAGACCAAAAACGAAAAGTTTTTAAAATCATTTTTAAGCAAAAGCAATAACGAAAAGCATAAAGAAACTTTGGCAAGCTATATCAAATCCTTAAATAATTTAAAAGAAGGCTTGAAGTTGCCCCAAATAGATGTTATAAATTACAACAATGAAGTTGTTAACCTAAATTCCCTTGTAAGCAAGCCTACGGTTATAAGTTTTTGGTCCCGTATTCTTTATAATCACTTTAATGATTCTCATAAAATGTTGCATACATTAAGGCAAAAATATCCAGAGGTAAACTTTATAACCATCAATATTGACGAATGTGGCATTGATAAACCAAAAAAAATATTGAATGCCCATAAATTTGATATGGTCAACGAATATCAATTTAAGAATGTTAAGGAGGCCAAAGAAATTCTGGCCATTCACCCCATGACCAAAACCATAATTTTAGATAAGGATTCTAAAATTGTAAATAGCCATACCAATATATTTTCATCTCGCTTTGAAGAAGAGTTATTAGGCTTGATAAATAAGTAAAAGCTATAGCTTATAATGGCCCATCAAGAGTTTCTCGTACATCTTATCGGGAAGTATCCGTTTTAGTACAATTGAAAATTTCTGCATAAACTCCCCCACTTTGTAGTGCCCCTTTGGTTTTGGCGTGTTAATAATGTTGTAAACCGCTTCGGCCATTAGGTTTGGGTTACTTCCGCTATCAACATGCTCGTTCATCAATTTTAATGTATTTCCGTATGGTCTTTTGTACGGAGAATCGTCCAAAAGCGGCGCATGGTAACGGCCGGCCGCAATATTGGTCGCAAAATCGCCCGGTGCCACGTTGGTCATTTCAATATTAAAATCCTTCAACTCCATTCTAAAAGCCTCGGTTAAAAGTTCCAGAGCCCCCTTACTGGCACTATAAACTCCACGGTACGGCAAACCCATATAGCCGGCAATGGAAGTAATGTTAATAATAAGTCCCGAATTTTGTTTCCGCATTTGTGGCAATACGGCCTTTATCACGTTTATGGGGCCGAAAAAATTGGTCTCGAAATTGTTTTTTATTTCTGCTTCAGGGATTTCTTCAATAGGCCCGGTAATACCAGCGCCAGCATTGTTGATCACTACATCCAATCGGTTTTCTTTTGAAATGATTTCTGAAACCGTTTGTTTTATGGTACCGTTATCCTTCACATCTAAAGCCAAAATTGGAAACTTGCTGTTTTGATATTTTTCTGGATTTCGGCTGGTGCCGTAAACCTTAAAACCCTTTTCGGTTAAAAATTCTCCCATAGATTTTCCTATTCCAGAAGAGCCTCCGGTAATCAAAACAACTTTAGACATTGGTGAAATTTTTGAAGTTAAAGGTGCAATTAAACTAAAAAATCTTGATTCGCATAAGCTTTCAAGATTTAAATTTATGGTACAAAAAAAGGCAAGCTACCTACATCACACCGCTACGACCATTTACCTTTGCTTCGTTCCCGACCTGGAGGATTCAACAGGAGCTGGTTGTGTAGGACTTGCCGAGTGCAAAGATACAACCTTTTAAAACTTTGGCAATGATTTTTTAAACTGATTTTTAATAAATATCTTGCCCAAAATTACATTTCAAGCCATGAAAAGATCCAAACATCTAACAATCATATTTTTAAGCGTACTAACTTTTAGCTGTGGCTCCAACACCGGGAATAAAAAAAGTGATTTCGATATAAAAAGCAATGCCGAAAAGGGAAACATTTCAAATTCCGAAACCCTTAAACTCACTTTAGAAAACAAAAAAGAACACCAAATCGATTCGGTTATCTATTCCATAAACGATAAAAAAATATCTCCTAACCTACCGCTTAACGATTTCAAACTGGGCGAACACACCATTAAGGCTAGCGTTTACTATAATAGCGAAAAGCAAACTACCGCAACATCACAGATCACCATTTTGAATAGTGAAACGCCTAAAATTTATAAGTTCAATATTATTAACGAATACCCACACGATATCACTTCCTATACTCAGGGCATCGAATTTTTTAACGACACCCTTTACGAAAGTACCGGGCAGTACAAAGAATCGAAACTCCGCAAAGTAGATTATAAAACCGGAAAGGTGATTAAAAACATCAACTTGGCCGATGAGTACTTTGGGGAAGGCCTCACTATTTTAAACAACAAGGTTTTTCAGCTTACATGGCGGGAAGGCATCGGTTTTGTTTACGACGTTAATACCTTTGAAAAACTGGAAAACTTTAAATATGGAAATAGCAAAGAAGGTTGGGGCATTTGCAATGATAACGATGTGATTTACAAAAGCGATGGCTCGGAAAAAATTTGGTCGCTAAACCCTGAAACTTTGGTGGAGGAAGATTACATTCAAGTATGCACCAACAAAGGAAAAATTGTGGGCATTAACGAACTGGAATGGATCAACGGAAAAATTTATGCCAACCGTTACCAAAAAAACGGTGTGGCCATAATCAACCCTAAAAATGGTGCGGTTGAGGGTGTTATCGACTTTACACCTCTAAAAGATAAAGTGACCCAGCACCAAGGTTTGGATGTGCTTAATGGCATTGCTTACAACCCAAAAACCAAAACCATTTTTGTTACCGGAAAACGATGGGATAAACTGTTTGAAGTGGAAGTTGTGGAATAAAAAATCTTTTAAAAGTTTAGAAGAAGCCACTATGGATTGTAAATCCATAGTTTTAGTTAATGAATGAAATTCATTTTAGAGCATAATGTT
>CAZZDI010000006.1:0-6175 GCA_964653155.1 uncultured Flavobacteriaceae bacterium
CCAAAATCCAAATCATCTGGCGTACCTTCAACGGTACTTGGGTTGTCACCGCTATTTTCATTTGGATCTGAAGAGCAATCCACTCGAATGGAAAGGTTTTCTGGTTCAGGAAACGCTTCTTTCGAAATATCCAGTTCAGAATCTTCATAACAACTCTTCATATACAGCCCCCAAATAGGCAAAGCCATAGTAGCTCCCTGTCCGTAAGTGATACTGGCAAAATGTGCGGCACGGTCTTCGGCACCTACCCAAACACCGGTTACCAAATTGGGTACCATGCCCATAAACCACCCATCACTCTGGTTTTGCGTGGTTCCTGTTTTTCCGGCTATGGGGTTTTCAAAACCATAGGGGTAGCCTGTTATCACTTCTTTATAAACTGTATTGTTAACCGCCCATTTATGCCTTAATCTTGTACCCGAACCGCCTTGGGTTACGCCCTCTAGAAGCTTAACGGTTACATAAGCGGCTTCGTCACTTAACACATCGCGGGCTTCGGGCTTAAATTGATATAAAATGGTGCCGTTTTTATCTTCAATATTGGTGACCATTACGGGTTTGGTATAAACCCCTTGGTTGGCAAAAGCCGCATAGGCCCCCACCATTTCGTAAACGCTAATATCGGGTGTACCCAACCCTATGGATGGTACAGCTGGAATTTCGGAATCAACGCCTAATTTTTTTGCCAAATCGGCCACGGTTTGCGGCCCCACTTTGTCCATTAATTGCGCTGTAATGGTATTTACCGAATTAGCCAAAGCGTTTTTCAAGGTTCGGGTTCCGCCATAATTATTCCCTGAGTTTTTAGGGCACCATTCTTCCGGATTGCCATATTTATGAGCTTCAATACAAAATGGTACATCGGGCAGTTCATCGCAAGGCGAATAATGCAATTGGTCTATCGCCGAAGCATATACAAACGGTTTAAAAGTGGAACCGATTTGGCGCTTACCTTGTTTCACCATATCGTACTGAAAATGCCTGTAATTAATACCGCCCACCCAAGCTTTTACGTGACCCGTTTGCGGATTCATAGACATCATGCCCGTGCGCAAAAACGATTTGTAATAACGCATGGAATCGATGGGTTTCATAATGGTATCGATTTCTGAAGGCTGGCCGTCTTTCCATTGAAAAACCGTCATTTGGGTTGGTTTTTGAAACGATTCGATAATTTCTTCGTTCGATTTTTTCAAATCGTATTTCATGTGCCTCCAACGCTCGGATTGTTTCATGGAACGGTCCATCAAATCATTTATTTCTTTTTTGTCCAATTCCAGAAATGGTGCCGTTGGGTTTCTATCGGGAGTATTCTGATGGAAAAATTCGGCCTGCAATTTCGCCATGTGTTGCTCTACGGCATTTTCGGCATATTTTTGCATGCGGGAATCGATGGTGGTGTAAATTTTCAATCCGTCATTATACAAATTCCATTTTGTTCCGTCGGGCTTAGGGTTATTGGCAATCCATTCTTTCATAAACCCGTCCAAATAGCCTCGAAAATACGTTGCGATACCATCACGATGCGATTGGGGCGTATATTTTAAATCAAGATCGGTTAATTTCAGCGAATCGCGCATTGTTTCAGTAATATAATCGTACTTAGCCATTTGGTCCAGCACCACATTACGTCTGTTTTTTACCCCTACCGGATTACGCCTGGGGTTGTATAGTGCTGAATTTTTGAACATGCCCACCAACATCGCTGATTCCTTTAAATTTAATTCTTTGGGCTCTTTATCAAAATAAATACTTGATGCACTACGAATACCATCAGCATTATTTAAAAAATCGTAAATATTGAAGTATTGTGCAATAATTTCCTCTTTGGTATATTGGCGTTCTAAACGTGTAGCGATAATCCATTCTTTTACTTTTTGCAGGATACGCTCCACAATATTTTTAGAGCCCTCGCCATGAAATAACTGTTTGGCCAACTGCTGCGAAATGGTACTGGCGCCGCCGCCGCCGCCCATTTTAACCACCGCCCTTATGGTACCTCGAGCATCAATTCCCGAATGGCTGTGATAACGGGCATCTTCGGTAGCTATCAAGGCTTCCACCAAATGTTTTGGCAACTCATCATAACTAACGGGGGTGCGGTTATCATTAAAATAAAACTTCCCCAAAGTTTGGCCATCTGAAGAAATAATCTCTGTAGCCAGATTGGTTCTTGGGTTTTCCAACTGGGTATGGTCTGGCATTTCGCCAAAAGCCCCCCATGAGGCCAATAAAAATATTAAGACCAAGGCTAAAATACCCCCCATAAACAGCACCCAAAACCAACGGATGTATTTTGAGAAATCTTGGGTTTTGTTCGTTTCTTTTTTTGCTTTTGCCATTTATTTTCTGATATAAAAATACTTCTCTTTATGCATGTATTGTTTTTTGGCTACGCTCAAACAACAGTATTCTAAAAAAGTTATTGTTTCATTGGGTTTTCAATTCTAAAGCCTACATCGGTAATGCCTTCCAGCTCCTTAACACCATTTACCTTTCCGCGTTCGCGCATAGCATGTTGTATGTTAACAGTATATTCGCCCGATTCGTTAAACACCACGCCTTCTTTGTACCACAGTTTATTTTCCTTTACATCGGTATAGCCCGTTCCCAAAAGTTTGCCGCTGGGCTCTGCCATGCGGTACTCCAAAGTATCCTTAACCGTTTTACCATGCGGAAAAACCATTTCTACTATCAGAAACAGGTTGCTATATTTATAGGCGTTGGTATTACGTAAATTGACAAACAGATTGTATGGTTGAACGGAATCTGGCGGATTGATTTTAAAACTCACCACAGAATCTTTATGCCACTTATTGGGCACTGGTTGGTAGGTATCGAAAACACGATTGGAATCGCAAGAAACAAACAAAGAAACTAGTAAAACTAGACATACAAATACTCTATTTTTCAGCATTTTTACTGTTTTGAGGTTTTCGTTTATTGTTTTTTCTTCTTTTATTTTGGCTCCTTTTTTGCCCCTGCCCCTTCTGCTGCACTTGCTTGGGTTGTCCGGCTTGGTTCTGGGCATTGTTGTTCTGGCCTTGGGCGCCTTTGTTCCTTTGGTTGCCCTTTCTTTTATTTCTACGTTTTTTATTGCGTTTTGGATTATCGAAACGCGTTAAACTATCTTGACCTACAACGTTTCCAAAATCGTTTTTAGTATCTTCCTCCACAACATCGGAAGCATACTCTTCCAAACTGGCAATTTTCTTCTTTTGTTTGTTGAGTTCTATAATTTCGTTGGCTTGCTCGGTAGTTATTTTGTGCCAATTCATCCATTCGCCCTCGTAAGCGTACCACATGTGCCCTTTAAAAATATCGGTTTTTTGGCACACGGCGGTTCCTTTTTCGGTGTATAATTTGGTGTCTGTTTTTGGGAAATCTTTCAGCGCATCCAGATACGTATCGAGTTCGTAATTTAAGCAGCATTTTAACTTACCGCATTGCCCCGCCAGTTTTTGTGGATTGAGTGATAATTGCTGATAACGGGCCGCCGAGGTACTTACCGAACGGAAATCGGTAAGCCAAGTAGAGCAGCACAATTCGCGCCCACAGGAACCAATACCCCCCAATCGGGCCGCTTCTTGACGGAAGCCCACTTGTTTCATTTCGATACGGGTACGGAATTCGCGCGCAAACACCTTAATGAGTTCCCTAAAATCTACGCGCTCTTCGGCTGTGTAATAAAAGGTGGCCTTGCTGGCATCGCCCTGAAATTCGATATCGGAAATCTTCATTTGCAATCTCAAATCGATAGCAAACTGTCGGGCTTTTACCTTCATAGGTTCTTCCCTGTTTCTGGCTTCTTGCCAAATATCGATATCTTTTTGGCTGGCTTTTCTATATATTTTTAAACCTTCTTCAACATTTTCGGGTATGCTTTTGCGTTTCATCTGTACGCGCACCAGTTCCCCCGTAAGGGTAACCACGCCAATGTCATGGCCTGCCTTAGCTTGGGTGGCTACAATATCGCCAATGCTTAAAGTGAGGTTCTCTGTGTTGTGGTAGTATTCCTTTCGGCCGTTTTTAAATCGTACCTCTACCCAATTGAACGGTTTTTCGCCACTGGGCAACGATATGTTTGCCAACCAATCGAAAACGGTTAACTTATTGCAACTATCTGTACCACATGTACCGTTATTTTTGCAGCCCTTCGGGGAGCCGTCTTTAGTTGAGCAACTAGCACAAGCCATATGTTTTTATATATTGAATTCGCTAATAATTAGATTATTACGAATGATGGTTATAATTTTATTTCGATTTGTAAATATATGATTATTTGGAGTACTTAGAAAAGAAGACGGCAAATATCTAAAATACCGGCTTTTTTAAACGGCACTAGCAAATAGTCAAACCTGCTTTACCGATATAATTTTTACGGGACAGGCTTTGGCGGCATTATCGGCTTCGTTAAAAATAGTTTCGTCGTTTGATTTTAGGGTGAAAAAACCTTTTTTACCGTGGGCATGCAACAAAACGGATTTGCCATCTTTTTTGGACATTTGGAACTGATTGGGTGCCAGTTCCACACAGTAGTTACAACCAATACATTTGTTGCGCTGAAGGGTAACTACTACCATTAGGCTTCAATTTTGTTTTCAACAATTTTGTAAAGCTTGTCTGATGGCCTGATCCTAAAAGGCAATTTAATGGTAACCGAATCGCCTTTTCCGCATTGGTTTTGTTCTTGGTCGTTTACCAACATTTCTTCAACCACAAGTTCTTTGGCTCCGGTGGTTGGGCCGGTAACCAAAATGGTGTCGCCTGTTTGAATGCCGTAGGCTTCTATTTTAAACTCGCCAACATTAACCTTCGGGTAAAAATGCTCGCCCTTGCCTACATATACCTTTTTTTGTGTGGCGTGCGAACCCGAGCCTTCGCTCCATTCGCCCAATTTTTGCCCCAAATAATACCCGTTCCAAAATCCACGGTTGTACACTTTTTCGAGCACTTTCATCCACAATGCTACTTTTTCTTTGTTGTACGTTCCCACCTCCAAACTATCGATGGCCTCACGGTAACATTTTATTACTTTGGCCACATATTCGGGCGCCCGCCCGCGTCCTTCAATTTTTAACACTTTTATGCCGGCTTCTGCCACTTGGTCAAGTATATCGATGGTACACAAATCTTTGGGCGACATCATGTATTCGTTGTCGAGTTCTATTTCAAAGCCGCTTTCCTGATCGATTACGGTATATTTTTTTCGGCAATTCTGTTTGCAGGCACCCCGATTGGCCGATGAGTTGTGCGAATGCAAACTCAAATAACATTTGCCAGAAACCGCCATACATAGGGCACCGTGCCCAAAAACCTCGATTTCCACCAAGTTCCCCGAAGGCCCTTTTACCTGTTCTTTTTCTATTTGCCCGGTAATTTTCTTGACTTGCCTTAAACTAAGCTCGCGACTTAAAACCATGGTGTCGGCAAACATGGCGTAAAACTTAACCGTTTCAATGTTGGTGATATTAATTTGTGTTGAAATATGCACTTCCATTCCTGCTTCGCGGGCCGCCATTATTACGGCTTGATCCATGGCTATTATTGCCGTTATTTCAGCTTCTTTTGCTTTTTTGATAAGCGTTTTTACAACTGATAGGTCGTGGTCGTAAATAATGGTATTGAGCGTAAGATAGCTGCGTACATGTTTTGATTGACAGCGTTTGGCGATTTCGGGCAAATCGTTTAAAGTAAAATTTATCGATGCCCTGGCGCGCATATTAAGCTGTTCCACACCAAAATAAACCGAATCGGCACCATTATCCAAAGCGGCCTGCAACGATTCAAAATTGCCTGCGGGTGCCATTAATTCTATGTTTTGCATGGCTTAAGGTTTAATTTTATCGACCTTTAAGGTTTCAAAAATATTCCGTAAATCCTTTTTGTAAGGCAAATGGTCGGCGCGTCCTTTTTTGAAAATATCGTTACTATTGCCCTGGCCTTTTCTCAATGCTTTTTGCTCTTCATAAGGCAAAGCATGGATCTCTTTACAGTTGGTAGAACAGCAATTGTCCATTTCTTCCTTGCATTTATCGCACTGAATAAACAATAAGTGGCAAGCATCGTTGGCGCAATTGGTATGCACATCGAACGGGGCACCGCATTGGTGGCACTGTGCAATAACATCGTCGCTAATTTTTTCGGCACGGCGCTCGTCGAACACAAAGTTTTT
>CAZZDI010000006.1:6275-7855 GCA_964653155.1 uncultured Flavobacteriaceae bacterium
TCGCTTTCGTAGTGGTTTCGCATATCCACCAAAACGGTTTTTTCGTCTTCTATTAATTCATTGAATTTTTCGGCACCAACGTGTATGCCTTTGTTGGTAACATCAAACGTATCGTCATTCAGTCCATCGGCCACAATTTTATGGCGCACTTTTACTTTCAGTTTTAAAAACGACATGTTGTCCTGCTCTACGGCAATATTCAAACGGATGTCCTTCAAAAAATCAATGGTATCCAAATGGGCTTTGAATTCGTTAAATCGATCAGCCGGTAGCGATAATTGCCCGTTAATGCCTTCAGAAGCCACATAAATACGGCCCAGAACATCCAGTTTGTCCCAAACAACGAATAATTGGTCTCTAAATTCTTGAGGATTTTCAATTTTAGCGTACTGATAGAAAGATAATGTTAATCGGTCCTTTCCGGCTTTTTCAATTAATTCAGCCCTTTCTTTTGCGCTTAACTTATTGTACAGTTGCATGCTATACTAATTTTAAGGTTAAAGCTGCTTGAATGCAGATTGTAATCATTTTAAGCCGCAAAAGTACAATTTTAAGAAGAAGTTTTCCTTTTTAGCGCATAAAAAAAGCACCCAAACTGCCGTTAAGATGCTTTTTTATTGAGTTCGAGTTAGTCAACTTTAAAAACTCATTTGGTAAATTTGATAGCAAAATTTTTCCCTTTTACCTTTAGATGCAAAATTTACTGAAAGGTTGCGTACTAAATTTCACTTTTATTGTTTTTTATGTTGAAAACTATTATTGCGATATGGCAAAAGATGTAGTACTTTAGCGAGCATAATTTCAGAAAAAATATTGAAAATGAGCAGTGAAAAAGAAGCCAAACTAAAAGCACTAAAACTTACTTTAGATAAATTAGATAAAGCCTACGGAAAAGGCACCGTAATGAAAATGAGCGATGCCGCCGTGCAGGATGTTGATGCCATTCCGTCGGGTTCGTTGGGTCTGGACATTGCCTTGGGTGTTGGCGGCTATCCGCGCGGACGCGTTATTGAAATTTACGGCCCGGAATCTTCGGGTAAAACCACCTTAACCTTGCACGCCATTGCCGAAGCCCAAAAAGCCGGAGGTATTGCCGCATTTATTGATGCCGAGCATGCTTTCGACCGTTTTTATGCCGAAAAACTAGGCGTTGACATTGAAAACCTCATCATTTCGCAACCCGATAACGGCGAGCAAGCTTTGGAAATTGCCGATAATTTAATCCGATCTGGCGCCATTGATATTGTGGTAGTCGATTCGGTTGCCGCACTAACGCCAAAAAGTGAGATTGAAGGCGAAATGGGCGACTCGAAAATGGGCCTCCACGCCCGATTGATGTCGCAAGCCCTAAGAAAGCTTACGGCTTCCATCAGCAAAACCAACTGTACCGTAATATTCATTAACCAATTACGCGAAAAAATTGGGGTAATGTTCGGCAATCCTGAAACCACAACGGGTGGTAATGCCTTAAAATTTTATGCTTCCGTTCGGTTGGATATCCGTCGTTCTACACAAATTAAGGAAACCAATGGCGACGTGGCCGGAAACAAAACCCGCGTTAAAGTGGTAAAAAACAAAGT
>CAZZDI010000006.1:7955-34399 GCA_964653155.1 uncultured Flavobacteriaceae bacterium
CCAATGGCGACGTGGCCGGAAACAAAACCCGCGTTAAAGTGGTAAAAAACAAAGTGGCACCACCGTTTAAAACCGCCGAATTCGATATTATGTATGGTGAAGGCGTGAGCAAAGTGGGCGAGATTTTAGATTTGGCCGTAGATTACGAAATCGTAAAGAAGAGCGGTTCATGGTTCAGTTACGACGAAACCAAACTTGGTCAAGGCCGCGATGCCGTAAAATCGCTTATTAAAGACAATCCGGAGCTTATGGACGAGCTTGAAGAAAAAGTTAGAAAAGCCGTTTCTGGAAAAGAATAATTTCTAAAAGCCACGAATTCACGAATATTTTTCCATTCAAATTATACACTATTTGTGAATTCGTGGCAAACCAACCTTCACCTTTCCTCTAAATCATTCTGATTTAGCCTATCGGAGTCCCCTCCCTCCCAAACGCACAAAACACTCAATTTAAAATCGTTACAACAAAAAAGCAGATTTTTTACGCAACCATTTAACCATTTAGGCATCTACATAGTGCAAACATGTATTTAACCCTAAATTTATTTGCTATGAAAAAATTTGCTTTACTTTGTTTAGCACTCGTGCTGTTCGTTTCCTGTAGCATTGATGACGACGGCACCAGCTACAGTTTTGAGGTATTACCAGTTGAAAGTGTAGATATTCCTGAAGAATTTGTAATGGGAGAAACCTACCCTATTACCGTTTCGTATTTCAGGCCATCTACCTGCCATGGTTTTAAGGAGTTTTACTACCAAAAAGAAAACAACCAACGTACGGTAGCTCCCATAAACTATGTGTTTGAAAGCAACGACTGCGAAACACTGGAAGATGTACTAACCGAAGCCACCTTTAACTTTATAGTAACCAGCAATGGTTCCTATGTTTTTAAATTTTGGCAAGGCAAAGACGAAAACGACGAATCTCAGTATTTAACCATCGAGGTACCTGTTGTAGATTAAACAAATTTTTAACTAATACATGTTTAATTTGAGTTTAGACCAACTCATAGAAAATTGTAAAACCGAAAATACCCAAGCGCAGAGCGAACTTTACAAATTGTATTCCAATAAATTGTTCGCAGTATGCTTAAAGTATTCGAGGAATTATGCCGAAGCGGAAGACAATCTGCAAGACGCATTTTTAACCATTTTCGAAAAAATTGAACAGTATAAACACAAAGGTTCTTTTGAAGGCTGGATAAAGCGCATTACGGTAAACACCGTTTTGCAACGCTACCGAAACGAAAAGGTTTTTGATATTATTAACGAAGAAACCATTGAGGCCGTTGAAGTTGAAGTGGATGACGACAGCATTTCGATGGATTATTTATTACGGATTATCCAAGAATTGCCAGACCGCTACCGATTGGTTTTTAACCTCTACGTTTTGGATGGCTATTCACATAAAGACATTGCAAAAATGCTGAGCATAACCGTGGGCACTTCCAAATCGAATTTGGCACGCGCACGGCAAATTTTAAAGCAGAACATTGAAAAAAGTACAACTTTACAGCGTTCACAATTACTATAATGAGTGACAAAAAACACATAGACCGGATATTCCAGGAAGGCTTTAAAGATTTTGAAGCACAACCCAGCGACGCCGTTTGGAAAAATATTGAAGCCCAACTGAACGGGAAAAAGAAAAAACAGCGCATTATTCCCATTTGGTGGCGCTACGCCGGTGCGGCCGCACTATTGTTGCTCTTTTTAACCGTGGGCAACTTGCTTTTTGAAAACCCAAATCCGGTAACCGATACCGAAAATATGGTTGATGACAACATTAAAACAGTGCTCCCTACAATAGAAAATAGCGAGAGCATCGCGAACGGCAACTCAAATGACACCACCCAAACCCCTGAAAACAAAACGGTGGTTGATGAAAATAGTGCTTCACCAGTAAATGCTGTGCCTTCAAACGCGACTTCAGTGGCCAAAACTACTGCTTCACCCAACAAGCAAAACCATCAAACCGGGGTGGCTTCAAAAAAAATTATCGGCAACAACACACCCGCTGCCCAATCCAGCAAAAATGATGCGGTTGCTAATCTTTCAGAAGAAAACACAACAGAAAACCCTTCTGAAGAAAATTCAGAAAACAATAGCGTTTTAGCGTCTTCAAACGAAAAAGAAAATAATGATAGCGCTCCGTTATTGGATAAAGAAAAAGCCAAAAACATAATCAATAACACATCAGAAGAAAACAACGCTGCAGTAGCCCAAACCGAAGCCCAAACTGGCGAACCCACCATTGAAGATGCGATAGACGAAAATGAAGACCTTTTGGAAAACGAGATTTCCAACCAACAAAACCGTTGGAGTATCGCCCCCAATGCGGCTCCGGTTTATTTTAATACCCTTGGCGAAGGCTCATCCATCGACCCGCAATTCAACAACAACTCCAAAACTGGTGAAGTAAACATGAGTTACGGCATTTCGGCCAGTTATGCGGTGAACAAAAAAGTAAAAATACGCTCGGGGATAAACAAAGTAAATTTGGGCTACAACACCAACGATATTATTGTGTACCAGTCGGTTGGATTGAGCACCAACAGCAACGCGCTTCAAAACATCAATTCCAGTTCTGGAAATGCCGCAGGTTATTCGGTAGTGAGTTCCGAGTCTTTAAACTCTAAAGATTTACCGCAAACGTTGCTCTCTTCAAACACCATGATAAACCAAGCTTTTGGCTATATTGAAGTGCCTTTGGAAGTGCAATATACTTTATCGGATAAAAAATTTGGAGTGAACGTTATTGGTGGCTTTAGCTCATTCTTTTTAGATAACAACGAAGTGTATTCGCGAGCCGAAAACGGCCCAATGGTATTTTTGGGCGAGGCCAGCAACATTAATAAAGTGAGTTATAGTGCCAACTTCGGTCTGGGCTTAAACTATCAAGTTTCAAAAACATTCGATTTGAATTTAGAACCCATGTTCAAATATCAATTCAATACCTTTAATAACACTTCCGGTAATTTTACACCGTTCTTTATTGGTGTTTATACCGGTTTTGCTATAAAATTTTAATTTTTGGTTAGATCTGGGCAGGCATTTATTTTTTATAAATAGGTTGCTGCGCCCTTAAAAAACTGCTCGCCCCCAGAGCAGTTTTTTTATGCCTTTTCGGCAAATTTTTTCAATTGGCCGTAAATAACACTTCGGGCTTTTTCGTTCAGTGTTTTCGTATTTTCAACGGTCAACCCTTCCGTTGATAAAAACTTATGGATTTTTACGCGCATCCTTCCAGGACTACCACTAAAAAAAGTGTACGAAAACCGTTTTTTATTATCGGCAAAAGTTATGGGCACAATAGGTATTTGGTGATTAATGGCCAGCCTGAAGGCGCCATCTTTAAATTCATCCAAAAGAATATGTTCTTCCGGAACACCACCTTCGGGAAAAATACAAATGCTCAGCCCAGATTTTAATCTTCGTTGGGCTCGTAAAAAAACGGCCTGCCTGCTTTTTGCTGAAGAACGATCAACCATAATACAGGTTCGCTTATAAAAGAAGCCAAACAACGGAATTTTAGCCAGTTCCTTTTTGCCCACAAACACAAACGGATTTTTAACCGAAACCAGCATCAGCATGATATCGGCCATCGAGGTGTGGTTGGCTACAAACATGTAACTTTTACTTTTTTCGGGTGTTTGGTGGCGCTCAATTTTATAAACAAAGCCCATTCCCGTTAAAATGAATTTGGCCCAAAAACGCGCCAACTTAAAAAAATATGGATACCACGATTCCTTTAAAATGGAAATTAAAAGCACCGGAAACAGTACGATAATGGGCAATGCCACCAAAATATAAAACCAAATGCGGTAAAGTGTCCAGAAAATGTATTTGAAAATTTTCATCGAACCCAAAAATACATAATTGTATTGAGCAATTCTATTAAAAAATTTACCTTTGCCAAACATCAAAATTAAGATTAACATTAATGAGATTCCCACTTTCTTGGGAATAAAATTATGGCAAGGATACTTACAGGAATACAAAGCACCGGAACACCACATTTAGGCAATATTTTAGGCGCCATTATGCCCGCAATAAAAATGGCGAACAACCCCGAAAACGAGTCGTATTTGTTTATCGCCAATTTGCACACCTTAACGCAAATTAAGGATGCGGCGACCTTACGCGAAAACACCTATTCGGTGGCTGCCACTTGGCTGGCCTTTGGTTTGGATATTGAAAAAACCGTGTTTTATAGGCAAAGCGATATTCCACAAGTTACCGAGCTGTCGTGGTATTTAAGCTGTTTTTTTCCGTACCAACGTTTAACCTTGGCTCATAGTTTTAAGGATAAAGCCGACCGTTTGGAAGATGTAAATTCCGGATTATTTACCTACCCTATGCTTATGGCTGCCGATATTTTGGCTTACGATGCCGAAATTATACCTGTGGGAAAAGACCAATTGCAACATATTGAAATGACCCGCGATGTGGCTTCGCGTTTCCATGCGAAAATGGGCGAAGTGTTTGTAATGCCCGAAGGAAAAATTGAAGAGCACAGCATGCTTATTCCGGGTACGGACGGCGAAAAAATGAGCAAAAGCCGTAA
The DNA here is from genome assembly GCA_964653155.1 of uncultured Flavobacteriaceae bacterium. GTDB lineage: Bacteria > Bacteroidota > Bacteroidia > Flavobacteriales > Flavobacteriaceae > Flavisericum. The sequence continues at coordinate 12,521 of CAZZDI010000006.1, forward strand.
CAATACCATTAATATTTTCTTGGCCGACAAAAAATTGAGAAAACAAATTATGGGCATCCAAACCGATAGTACGCCGCTTGAAGAGCCTAAAGACTGGAAAACCTGTAACTGTTTCGCCATTTATAGCTTATTGGCCAACGACGACCAAATAGCTACCATGAAAGCCAATTACGAAAATGGCAACTATGGTTACGGCCACGCCAAGCAAGCTTTATTTGAATTGATTGTTGAAAAATTTGCAACTGAACGCGAACGCTACAACCACTACATGAACAACCTCAACGAAGTGGACGACGCCCTAGCCATTGGTGCTGAAAAAGCAAAATTAGTGGCTAATGATGTGTTGAAACGTGTTCGGGAGAAGGTGGGATATTAAAAAACCTTTTTTTGCCATTTCGTTGGAGTGAAGCATGAGCGACGAGAAATCTCATAATTATTAAGATTCCTGCTTCCGCAGGAATTTTAAACCACCTCAAATAGTTTTCCGGGCAAGGGGCGCACCACACCTTTCAGTTCCATATTAAGCAGCACACTGGCGACTTTAAAAATGGGGATTTGGCAATTAATGGCAATCATGTCCAATTGCTCCTTTTCATTTTCCTTTAAGAAATTGTAAATGGTTTTTTCGGTGTCGTCCAACTCCACAAACAATTGCTTTTGCACAGTTGGTTTTTCTTTGCCTTGCAACTCCCAATTTAAAATATACGGAATATCGGCAGGCACGGTTAGCATATGTGCTTTTTGTTGTTTTATTAAATTGTTGCAGCCGGTGCTTTGGCTATCGGTAGTTCTTCCGGGAACGGCAAACACTTCGCGGTTATAACTGTTGGCGATATCGGCGGTGACCAAACTTCCACCTTTTTCGGCCGATTCAATAACAATGGTCGCTTCGCTCAGCCCTGCGATAACCCGGTTCCGTTTTAAAAAGTTGTTTCGGTCAAATGTATCGGTGCTCCAAAAATCGGTAAAAAAGCCCCCGTTCTTCTCTACCTCAACCATATATTTTTTATGCACTTTCGGGTATATTTGATTAAGCCCGTGCGCCAAACACCCAATGGTTTGTAAATTATTTTTCATGGCCGCTTTGTGCGCCGTAATATCAGTGCCATAGGCAAACCCCGAAACAATTACCGGATTAAAAGGTGCCAACTGTTCTACCAAACTTTCGCAAAAGGCTATGCCGCTGGTAGTGATTTTTCGAGTCCCCACAATACTGATGATATGCTGATTTTGCAAATCGATATTCCCGGCCCGAAACAGTAAAATGGGCCCGTCGATGCAATGTTTCAGCCTTTCGGGATAATCGCTTTCCTGAAAATACGACACCTTAATGCCGTTTGATTTTATAAAAGCCAATTCCTGCTCGGCTTCCTTCAAATGGTGGGTTTTGAATAAATCGCTCACCGTAACGCTTCCAATGCCATCTATTTTTAACAGATTTTGCTTTTTTTCCTTTAAAACAGCTTCGGCCGAGCCACAGTGCGCGATCAATCGCTTTGCGGTAATATCGCCAATATTGGGCACATGTTGCAGGGCCAATGTGTAAAGCAGGTTGTTTTCGGTCATCCTATCCTATTGGTTTTTAACCTACAATAAAAGAATTTTTGCGCTGTTAATAAATACTTCCTCTTAAATTTTAAGCAAAAACATAATTTTTTAACTTTGTTTCTATGCAACTAGAAACCTACATAAGCGACTTACTTTATAGATACGAGTGCGTTACCATTCCTGAGTTTGGTGCATTTTTAACCCAAAGGGTATCGGCAACGGTTGACGAGGATTCCCATACGTTTTACGCTCCTAAAAAAGTGCTTTCTTTTAACGAGCAAATCCAAAAAAACGACGGGCTTTTGGCCAACTATATCGCCGAAGTTGAAAAAATACCTTTTGAAACCGCCAACAAAAAGATTGAAAAACGGGTAAAGCTGTTAAAATCGTATTTAACACAGGGCGAAACCCTGACATTTAAAAACATTGGCGACTTGGTATTTAACCAGGAAGGCAAAATTCTTTTCGAGCCTACTTACGAATTAAATTATCTTACCGATGCCTTTGGATTATCGCAATTTGAAGCCCCTTCTATGGCACGAGAAGAATACAAAGAAGTGGCAGAACACATTGAAAAAGTGATTCCAATTGGCGTTACACCAGAAAAACGCAAAACCAAACCGTATTTAAAATATGCTGCGGTGGCGTTAATCGCATTAACACTTGGTGGTGTTGCGGCTTCCAATTTTTATGTTAAAAAGATTGAACAGCACAACCAAATGGCACAAGAGGAAGCCACAAAACAGTTGGACACCAAAATTCAGCAAGCCACTTTTAGTTTAAATCCGTTGCCTGCCGCAACACTAAATGTCACCAAACAAACCGGAAACTACCACATTGTAGCTGGGGCTTTTAGGGTTGAGGAAAATTGCGATAAAAGGGTAAAACAACTTAAGAAATTAGGCTACAATGCCCGGAAAATTGGAGCTAACAAATACGGACTGCACCAAGTGGTTTACGGAAGCTACGAAACCGGAAAAGAAGCCTTAACAACAGTAAGAGAAATTAGAAACACACATAACAAAGACGCTTGGATTTTGGTTAAAAAACTGGATTAAATTTGTTGAAGTTCATATAATTTAAAAAGCAGAAAGCGCATGTCGCTTTCTGCTTTTTGTTTTAAGCGAACCAACACGGGGATTTAAACCTAGATGATTATCGAGCAAAAATATGGTGTTGCGTAGCGGTAAAATAATCCCTAAAAATGCGATTGACTTTTTGGTTTTCACTACAAGCCCGAATACCCAACTTTGGGTAAATCTCAATAATAGCTTTTGAAAGTGCTTTTACCGAACTTGAAGCGTCGTTATGTATTTTGGCCACCCATTTTTCTGAGAAAGGTATTCTCGAATTGATATTTTCTTCCACTTGAAAGGCATATCGCATTAAGGCTTTGTCGGCTTCCGAAATAGTGTTTTCTAAAGTTTTAAATTGTATTCCAGCGGAAGGAATATTTTGAACTTCATTACAAAAACCAGCAGCCATCCCAATATAATTTACCCAAAGCGTTAGATCGGCGAACACCGAAAAGTCGATTTTGAAAATAGGCGCCTCATGATGCACTTTATTGTACAAAAAACTATATTTATTATGCACCCATTTTTCTTTTACCTGAAACGAATGGGTAGCCGTAGCTTTAAGGCCCATGGCATTCCAATCGGGAATGATTTCAACAGCATTTTTATCCAACACAAAAGAACGCACCGCATCGGTACCATCTTCATTTTTTAAAACTTTTCCGTTTTCAGTAATTTTGGCATTCAACGTAAAATGCGATAAATGTGGAGCTCCCGTAGCATATTTCCAAATTCCGGAAATGACATAACCTTCCCCGTTTTTTTCAGCAGTACCGAATACACCTCCGCTGCCCCCAAAACACACGGGTTTTTCAGGATTTAAAAAAATGGTATCGGCAACCTCTTTTTGTAAACTTCCGAAGAAAAAATTAGCACCACTGCACAAGGTTATCGTCCACCCCAAACTGCCATCAATTTCTGCCAGCTTTCTCAATTTTTGCAAGCCTTCGGTTAAAGAACATTCCAATCCGCCATGCAATTTGGGCAGCCAGATGTTCCAAAGTTTATTCTCAGAAATCCAATTCAAGGTTTCTTCCGAAAACGTCTCTTTATCCAAGCACAATTTACTGAGTCCTTGCATATTCTTCGTGTTTTTTATTATCGAGTATATGTTTCCACTTAAAGTATCCGGAAACGGCCACAATGAACAAAAACGTGGTTAATCCTGCATAAATATATAATTCTTTGTAGATAAGCAGGGGCACCGATATAAAATTGCTAATGTTTAAATACACCCAGTTTTCAATTTTCCGTTTGGCCATGAGCCACATGCCCGCCCAGGCAAAAGCCACCACAATGGCGTCCCAAATGGGCACATCGGAGTCGGTATGTTGGCCAAGCCAATAGGCCATTATCGAAAAGCACCCCGCAACTATGCCCAAGGCAATACCGTGTTCTTTGGCATTGGAATACGAAATGGGCGCTTCGGTATTTTGCTTGCCTAATTTCCAATAAAACCACCCGTAAATGCTCATGGCCAAATAGTACAGATTCAGCAGAATATCGGCATACAACTTCGATTTGTACATCACCCAAAGACTGATTAAAATGGAAACAATGCCAAATAAGTAGTTGTTTATATTGTTTTTTCTGGCCAAAAGCACCTGTACCACGCCAAAGGAGGTACCTATCCATTGCAATAAAGTGAGTTGGGAAAATATATCGGTCATCATCTAATTTCCATTGATTTTAAAAACGGACAGATGATACTAAAACGAAAATACTGTTGGTATGTATTTTTTTGAAAAATCCCTACGTTGGCATTATCCAAATCAGGTACAGAACATGCGCTCTTGGGTATCATCTCAGCCCTAAAACAGAGCACCCCATTTTAATTGCAAAGTTAACTAAACCAAACCGAATTTAAAGGTTTCCTATTTAAAATTGAGATACCGTCACATCGTTCTTTGCAAATATTAAAACCTTTATCTTTGCAGCATTAATGAAAAACCAACTTCATGCAAGCCAAAACACCTAAAGAATCGCTTACTATTTTAACCGATATGGTTTTACCCGGTGAAACCAATCCTCTGAACAACTTGTTTGGTGGCGAACTATTAGCCCGCATGGACCGTGCAGCGAGTATTGCCGCGCGCCGCCATAGCCGACGCATTGTGGTTACGGCCTCTGTAAACCATGTAGCATTTAGTCGTGCCGTACCTTTAGGGAGCGTGGTTACGGTAGAGGCCAAGGTATCGCGCGCCTTTAAAACTTCCGTAGAGGTTTTTATTGATGTTTGGATTGAAGACCGCGAATCGGGAAAACGCACCAAAGCCAACGAAGGCATTTACACCTTTGTGGCCGTTGACGAAACGGGGCGCCCCATTGCCGTGCCCGAAGTAGTACCCGAAACCGACTTGGAAAAAGAACGCTTTGCCGCTGCTTTACGAAGAAAGCAATTGAGTTTATTATTGGCGGGAAAAATGAAACCTGATGAGGCTAGCGAATTGAAGGCTTTGTTTGTTTGATTTTTGAGATCCTGAAACAAGTTCAGGATGACACTACGTGTCACATCTTATAAATCCAACTGCTTGGGTTTTCGGTAACAAAACCTTTGGAAATGGTAAAACTCAAGATGGTTTCGCCATTGCTGGGATTGGTAAACACCTTGCCAATTTCCTGCTTGGTCGATACTTTATCGCCTTTTTTAACGTAAACTTCCGATAGGTTTTTATAAATCGTAAGATAGTTTCCGTGGCGGATCATCACGATGGGGTTTACGTTTTTCATAATCAGGATTTCGCTCACTTCGCCATCAAACACCGCTCGGGCTTTGGCCCCTTTTTCGGTAGCAATACGCACACCGTTACTTTTAATAGTTAACGACTTGTTGATGGGATGCGGTTGCGAGCCATAACCCAATCGCACAAAGCCTTTTTCAACGGGCCAAGGTAGTTTGCCGCGGTTCGATACAAAATTAGAGGCCAATACCTTCTCTTCCGCAGTTAAGGCAAAACTGGTGGACGATTTTGGTTTACCAGCCTTTTCGTTCGATTTGGCAATGGCCTCTTTAATCAACCGGTCAATCTCACGGTCAATTCTATCAGCTTCACGTTGCTTCTGTTTAATTTGTGCCGTATAACGACTTAAATCCCTTTTTATGGTAGCCATGAGCCTTTGGTGCTCGGCTCGCTCCTTTTCCAACGATTTTTGTACGGTTCTATTTTCAGCAATCAGCTTCTTTTTTTCTTCTTGTTGCTTTAATAACTTTTCGTTGGTAGCCTGCAATTCTACAGTTTTTTCCTTAATGGTTTCGCCTTGTTTTTTTTGGTGGTCTGTATATTGTTTCATGTACTGCAAACGCTTGTAGGCCTGCTTAAAATCATCAGACGACAGTAAAAACATAATCCGGCTCTGCTGGTTTTTGCTTTTATAGGATTTTACCATCATGGCCGCATAGTCTTCCTTTAGCTCCTTTAATTCAATCCTTAAGTCGGTTATCTTTTCTTGGTTGGAACCGATTTCACGAGTCAACAAATTGGCTTGTTGATTGGTCACTTTAATTAAGTTGGAAAGTACGTTGATTTTATAGTTGAAATCTTCAATGAGCGACAGTTCTGATTTGGCCTTCGATTGGTTTTCGTCGCGCAATTCGTTAATTTTTTGAATTTCGCGGCGTAATTCCTGCCGACGGGTTTCCAACTGTTTTTGCTTGTTGTTTTGCGAAAACAGCAGATTACAGCACATTAAAAAGCCGAAAACAAAAAGAATGTTATTTTTGAAAAAAGGATGCTTCATTAAAGTTCTATGGCTTTAAAACCCGAAGGTATTTTAAACGGAAACCTTAAATCTTCATTCATTGAAACGTTTTTAAATTCTAAATCTATCGTTATTTCTTCGTTAGACTCGACGGCCATGACCCTTATGCGCTCCGGAAAAATTTGCTCTTCCACCTTTTGGTACAACAAATAATCAATTTGAAGGTGCCTCATGTTTTGAGGCTGCGATATTTGTTGTGAAGCAACTTTGAAATTTTTCGGGCTCAACAGATAAAAAATCTCGAACAAAGCCACTTGATTTTTGGGTTGGACCACATAGGATTCATTATCAACAGCAGATTTGTATTGTCCTTCATTCAAATTATAAATGGTTTCGCCGAATAATAAATTCTGCACTTTTTCAAAATCGAGTTGGGTGCCCAACAAATCACTTAAATATTGGTAATCGCCATCAAAATAGGTATTGTCGAGTTTATTGTAAAAACTCACTTTTTCGGGCGTCACCAATGCCCGCAACAACGAAAAGGAAGCGTTAATCCAAAGGGCTTCGTCTTTTTTTGCCCTGAACGACACCGAATGGGTTTGCGATTTTTCACCTTCGGAATAAGTAATTTTTAACCGAGCTTGCATGGTATTAAAATTGGCCGATTGTTTACTGTTTGCTTTAATGAGCTGTTTGGTGGATAAATTGTAATTGGCCTCGCCAGAGCCCAATGTTTTGGCCGATTTGCAATTGAATAAAAACAAAGTCACGAAGCTTAAAACTATAAAGGAATGTTTGTGCATTAGTTTTCGGGTTGTAATTGTTTTGCTTTATCGTTAAACGTTTGTGCCTTGGCGGTATTGCCCAAAAAGGAATGCGCTTTACTAAGCTGTTTATAGAAATCGGCTTCCATTTTTGTATCGTCAATAATAAAATCGAGCCCCATTTCCAACGGTTCTATGGCCTCTTTTGGTTGATTGAGCTCGTTATGCGCCACTCCATTGATTAAATAGAATAAAGGCTGCGCCGGAAATTTTTCAATAGATTCGCTACTTTTTGTTTGTGCCATATCATATTTTTTCAAATCCAAATACAACAGCATCACATTGCGCAATACTCCAAAATTATTGGGTTCTAATTGCAGGGCGGCTTCAAAATTTTCAAGGGCTTTAGCTTTATTGTTTTTAGCTAAATAATATTGGCCGAGTTCTGTTAAAGTCTTGCTGTTGTTGGCTCCACTAACCATAGCCGTGGCTTCCATTAAATCGGTTTCATATTGGGGGTTATCGCCCACAAACTGCACAAAATCGGTGAGTACCTTTAGTTTGGCATCGGGTTTTATTTCGCTGCTTTTCATCACAATTTTCATCGATTCGATGGCTTTTTCGGCTTCGCTGTCATCCAGATAAAATTTGTAAAGTGCCAAATGAACCCTTTGCGAATTGGGATTGATTTTTAAAAGTTCCTTTGCGGTTTCAAAAGCTTTTTCCTTGTTGTTGTTTTCACTGTATCGGAAAATCAACGCCAAATAATTCGACTCTTTTTCGGGGTTGCTTTGAACACGTTCCTGCAAGTTCTTTATTTGGTCTTTTTTGCGGCCGGTAGCTTCGTAAATACGGTTTCGCATGATATCTCTGCTTACCGAAATTCCGAATTCGGCATCCAATTCGTCTAAAATTTTAAGGGCATCGTCATAATCTTGATTTTCCATGTACAACGCCGCCAAATCTTGTTTGTAATCGGGATGGTATTTTACCAATTGTTTTACGGTTTTTATAGCCCGCTTGTGGTCGTTTTGCGATACGTAATAGCCATACAACTCATCCAAAAACCATTCGTTATCGGGGTCGAGGTCTACGGCTTCTTTTAAAGCATCTTCGGCTTCACCAAAGTTTTTAAGGGCGATATAGCTTTTTCCCAATTCAAAATGAACCACGGGCACCGATTTATCGATTTCAATGCACTTTAAAAAGGCTTCTGCTGCCCTGTCGTAATTCTCAATGCCTTTTTGCTTTAGGCCTTCGTAAAACTGCTCTTGGAACTTATCTTCGTTATCACCCAAATCGTCGTTGGGTGCTTTATTAAAATCAACTTGGGCATAGATTACCTGCGGAATGATTAACATTCCGAACAGGAAAATGAATATGTAGTGTTTCTTTTTCATTGATTTTGATACACTTAAGTTTCATTTCGACTACGCTCAATGAACAGGTTCGCAATATAATGCCAAAAGGCGATGAACTTCAAATAGTGTTCCAAAGGTTGTGAGATTCTGAAACAACCCTTCGACTCCGCTCAGGATGACAATTCAGAACGCTTACATTTTACTCCAAAACCGAATAATCACCAATACTGACGCTTGTAAAATTGCCGTCGTATTTTACGTTGTTACCAATCATAGCATCATCAAGATTAGCATTTTTAATACTGGTATGGGTTTGTATCAAGCTGTTCTTTATGGTTGAATTTTCAATGGTACAATCGTTTCCAATAGATACAAAAGGCCCAATAGTGGCATCTTTCAACACAACGTTCTCGCCAATAAAACAGGGTTCAATAATTTTTGAGTTTTCCAATTTTACTGAACTGGCTACCAATTGCTCTTCGGCATCGGTCTGTAAAAAGCCCAGCATGCGTTGGTTGGTTTCAATGGTAATGTTTTTGTTTCCGCAGTCCATCCATTCGTCAACCGTGCCCGTTTTAAACACCTTTCCATCGGCCATCATGCGCTTAATACCGTCGTTAATTTGGTATTCGCCACCATTCATAACGTTTTCATCGAGGATTTCTTGTAGCTTACCTTTTAAAACGCCCACATCCTTAAAATAATAAATGCCGATTACGGCCTGGTCGCTTACAAAATCCTTAGGTTTTTCAACCAATTCTACGATTTCATCGTTGCCGTTTAGTTTTACTACACCGTAGGCTTCTGGGTTTTCTACTTGTTTGGTCCAGATCACGCTATCGGCTTGGGGGTCTAAATCGAACTCGGCACGAATCAACGTATCGGCATAAGCAATTACTGCAGGCCCGGAAAGCGACGGCTCGGCACACATAATGGCATGGCCGGTGCCCAGGGGTTTATCTTGACGGTAAATAGAGGCTTTGGCGCCCAGACTTTTTGCCAAATCTTCGAGACTGGAAACCACATCGTCGCCAAACCATGCGGGGTCACCCAGTACAAAGGCAATCTCATCAATGGGTTGTTTCAATACTTTGGCAATGTCTTTTACCAAACGGTGCACAATGGGTTGCCCGGCCACCGGAATTAATGGTTTCGGGACTGTTAAGCTGTGTGGGCGCAGTCGAGAACCTCGACCTGCCATGGGGACTATTATTTTCATTTTTTAAAGTTGATTCGTTATTTGTTTAATTTCTGATTCGTTTTGCCACGAATACACGAAATTTTTTTATTCTGAAATCAAAAATCGTTAATCGTAATTCGTTAATCACTTGGTTCCTGTACTCCCAAATCCTCCAGAACCTCTTTCTGTACTTGATAGTTCTTCTACGGAAACCCATTCTGCACGTTCGTGTTTAGCAATGACCAATTGGGCGATACGTTCGCCGTTTTGGATAATAAATTCCTCATTTGAAAGATTGACTAAAATCACACCAATTTCGCCTCTGTAATCGGCATCAACGGTGCCTGGGGCATTTAAAACCGTGATTCCTTTTTTTGCTGCCAAACCGCTTCGGGGGCGTACTTGGGCTTCGTAGCCCACGGGCAATTCAATAAAAAGTCCTGTACCGACAATGCTTCGTTCCAGTGGCTTCAATACGCGTGGCTCGGATAGATTGGCCCGCAAATCCATTCCGGCGGACGCCACGGTTTCGTAATGTGGCAAATTGTGGGTGGATTTATTTATAATTTTTATTTTCATTCAATATTTTATATTAAACAGATGCTTCAACTCCGCTGAGCATGACATTATTTTTTACTTAATATCCGTTTTATGGCTTCTCTTTCTGAAAAATAAACGATTCCCAAAAATACAATTAACATCGAAATTCCTATAAGATAATTGCTCCTAAATTGATAAAAGGACACGAACGACAGCCCAACGGAACAAAACAGGTACAACCCTATTTTTTTCAGATTGTATGGAATGGGGTAATATTTTCTTCCGAAATAGAATGACAGTAACATCATCGTGGCATAAGCCGATAACGTGGCAAGGGCCGAACCTTTGTATCCCATAATCGGGATAAGCCAAAAGTTGAGCGCCAGGGTTATCAATGCTCCAAAAATGGAAATATAAGCCCCAAACTTGGTGCGGTCTGTAATCTTGTACCATACAGATAGGTTGTGATAAATGCCTAAAAAGAAATTTGCAATCAGTATAACGGGAACTATCCACATGGCGCTCCAATAAGCTTCATCTCCTATGAAAATAACTTTTAATACATCGGCAAAAACAACAACGGTGAGCAATATCACCGAGCCAAAAACAACAAAATATTCCAATACCCGAGCATAGTTTTTTTGGGGGTTTTCGGTTTTAGCATGGCTAAAAAAGAAAGGTTCTATGCCCAAACGATAGGCCGTTGCAAAAAGTGTCATGAACAAAGCCAGTTTATAACAGGCCGAATACATGCCTATCTCTGTTTTTGCAATGCTTTCGGGAAGTAATTTGTCCAATAAAATTCTATCAAATGTTTCGTTAATGGAAAAGGCGACCCCTGCAATTAAAACTGGAAATGCGTACCGCATCATGTTTTTCCAAAGCGATGTACTGAAAGTGTATTTTACCTTTAGATAAAAAGGGAGCATCAATAACAACGTAACGGCACTTGCAACCAAATTGGCTATAAAGATGTAGTTAATCTCGAAGTTTGGTTTGTAGATAAAACTGAAAACCGTTCCGCCTTGAGCTAAATCCTTCAACCACAAAAGTAAAAACAGGTTTAAACCTAGGTTGATTACAACGTTTAAAATTTTAATTACTGCATATTTTATTGGTTTTGCCCTTGCCCTTAACCATGCGAAAGGTATAATTACCAAGGCATCCAAAAGTAAAATCCAAATAACCAAATTGATGTATTCTGATTTTATATCGGTAACGTTGGCAATGCCATCCTGAAAAAATAATGCTACTGCAAAAAAACCTAACGAAGAAGCAATTAGTGAAATGGATGAGGTTCCAACAACTTTCGCTTTGTTGTCTTCCTTATTAAAAAACCTGAAAAAAGCGGTTTCCATGCCATAGGCCAAAATAACATTGAACAAAACAAAGTATGAAAATATAAGAGATACATCGCCATAATCTGCAACCGATTTTAAAACACTTTCATCGGTATGCAAACGCACCAACAAAAAACTCAACATTCTTGGTAGCACAGTGGCCAACCCATAAATAAATGTTTGTTTGAATAATGATTTGAGTCCGCTCAATTATAGGTTTTTTATATGGCTAAAAATACGCTTTTAGCCAATGCCAACCAAAGATAGCGCAATACTTAACGGTTAATTAAAAGCAAAAAAACCTAACTCAAAAAAAGTTAGGTCTTAAATTTATATGCGATACTGAAACGTTTTCAGCACCACTACTTTTAATTGTTCAAGGCTTCGGCACCACCAACAATTTCTAAAATCTCGTTGGTAATAGCTGCCTGGCGCGCTTTGTTGTAAGTCAATTTAAGCTGGTCTCTAAGCTCTTTGGCATTGTCGGTAGCTTTGTGCATGGCCGTCATACGGGCACCGTGCTCAGAGGCGAACGAATCTCTTATGCCTTTATAAAGTTGCGTTTTTAATGACTTCGGAATCAATTGCTCTACAATTTCCACTTTTGATGGTTCGAAAATGTAATCGGCATTCTCATTGGCTTCACCTTCCACCGGAACAATTGGTAAAAATTGCTCGGTAGTTACAATTTGAGTGGCGGCATTTTTGAATTTGTTGTAAACAATTTCAATTTTATCATACTCACCAGCCACAAATTTATCTATTAAAAGTTGTGCTATATCGGCAACGTTTTCAAAAGTTAAATCGTCGAAAACTTCACTTTTATTGGCAATAATTTTATTGGTTTTTTTAAAGGCATCGTTCCCCTTCTTACCAATGGCCACATAAGATACTTCTTGGTTGGCATAAGTTTTTGTGGTTAACCTAGTCACTTCCTTGATGATGCTCGAATTAAAAGCACCTGCCAAACCTCTGTTTGAAGTAATGGCCACAATAAGCACCTTTTTTACCTCGCGCTGCTCAGAAAACTTGCTTCCAGAATCGGCATCCAATGTGGCGCTTAAACTCTGTAAAAGCTCGGTTAACTTATCAGCATAAGGACGCATGGCAGTAATAGCATCTTGGGCTTTCTTTAATTTTGCAGCCGATACCATTTTCATGGCACTGGTAATCTGCATCGTTGAAGATACCGACGATATTCTATTACGTATTTCTTTTAAGTTTGCCATTTTTTAAATTTTGAATTCAGAATTCAGAATTAATTATACTTTCCTGCTAAATCTTTGGCTACGGTAGTTAATGTATCTGTAGCTTCATCAGTTAATTTACCTGATTTTAAGGTATCTAATACATCTCTGTGCTTAGCGTTCAAGAACTCAATAAAATCTCTTTCGAATTCTTTTACTTTATCAACAGGAACGTTTCTTAACAAGTTTTTAGAACCCGCATAGATAATAGCGATTTGGTCTTCAACTGTATAAGGATCGTTTTGTGCTTGCTTTAAGATTTCAACGTTACGCTTACCTTTTTCGATTACGTTTAAGGTAGAAGCATCTAAATCTGAACCGAATTTGGCAAACGCTTCCAATTCACGGAACTGTGCTTGATCCAGTTTTAACGTACCTGATACTTTTTTCATGGATTTAATCTGGGCGTTACCACCTACACGCGATACCGAGATACCTACGTTAATTGCCGGACGTACACCAGAGTTAAATAAATCACCATCCAAGAATATCTGTCCGTCAGTAATCGAGATTACGTTTGTTGGAATATATGCCGATACGTCTCCCGCTTGTGTTTCAATAATTGGCAAAGCCGTTAATGAACCACCACCTTTAACGATTGGCTTTAACGAATCTGGCAAATCGTTCATATCTTTAGCGATAGAATCGTCATTGATTACTTTTGCAGAACGTTCTAATAAACGCGAGTGTAAGTAGAACACGTCACCTGGGTAGGCCTCACGTCCTGGTGGACGACGTAACAATAACGACACCTCACGGTAAGCTACCGCTTGTTTTGATAAATCATCATAAATGATTAATGCTGGGCGCCCTGTGTCACGGAAGTACTCACCAATAGCAGCACCCGTCATTGGAGCATAAACCTGCATTGGAGCAGGATCTGATGCGTTTGCAGCAACAATAGTAGTATAGGCTAAAGCACCTTTTTCCTCTAAAGTTTTTGCGATGTTCGCTACAGTAGAAGCTTTTTGCCCTACAGCAACATATATACAATATACAGGCTCACCTGCATCATAAAATTCTTTTTGGTTCAAGATGGTATCGATACAAACCGTAGTTTTACCTGTTTGACGGTCACCAATTACCAACTCACGCTGACCACGACCAACAGGAATCATGGCATCGATAGATTTAATACCCGTTTGTAATGGCTCGGTTACTGGCTCACGGTAAATAACACCAGGTGCTTTACGCTCTAGTGGCATTTCGTAAGTTTGGCCTTCAATAGCGCCTTTACCATCAATTGGGTTACCCAAAGTATCAACAACACGCCCTACAATACCTTCACCAACATTTACAGAAGCAATACGCTTTGTACGTTTTACTGTAGAACCTTCTTTTACACCAGTTGATCCACCAAGTAATACAATACCAACGTTATCTTCTTCAAGGTTAAGTACAATACCTTCCAATCCGCCTTCAAATTCTACTAACTCGCCGTATTGTGCGTTAGATAATCCGTAAGCACGAACAATACCATCACCTACGTTTAATACAGTTCCTACTTCATCTAATGAAGCACTAGCTTCAAAACCTGAAAGTTGTTTTTTTAAGATTGCTGATATTTCAGCTGGTTTTACTTCTGCCATCTTTATTTGAGTTTTTGCTTTATAATGTCGTTTCGACTACGCTCAACGACCAGCTTTTTAATTTAATGTAAATTCTCTTTTTAATTTATTTAGTTGATTAGCAACACTGGCGTTATATTGAATATCGCCTATTCGTAAAATGAAACCACCTAAAATGCTTTCATCTACTATGCTTTGTAATTCAACATCTTTACCTGAAAGTGCTTTAGCTTTGGCCAATACTTTCTTCTCTAAATCGGCTGTTAAAGCCACCGCAGTTGTAACGGTAGCCAACTGCACACCTTTAGATTCATCGAACAATTGGTTGTATTTTGAAGCCACTTGGCCTAAAATATCCAATCTGTTGTTCGTAATTAAAGTATCGATTAAGTTTTGCGTGCTTTTATCGGCCGATTTAAACACCTCCAACAACACTGCCTTTTTTGCTGAAGCAGGTATTACCGGACTTTGAAGCATGGCGCTTAAATCGTTGCTCTTTGCAATGGTGTTTGCAATAAGCTCCATATCGCCATTAACCGTTTCGGCTGTTTTTTGATCTATCGACAGGCTTAGCAATGCTTTTGCGTAACGTACTGCTGCTCTTGACATGGATTGTTTAGTTTAAAGATTTTTCGGTCAACATGCTTTCTACCAACTCCAATTGCTGGTCTTTGCTAGAAAGTTCTTTACGCACTACTTTTTCTGCTATTTCTAAAGCCAAACCAGACACTTGTCCTTTAAGCTCGGCCATAGCGGCTTTCTTTTCGCTTTCAATAGCGGCTTGGGCTTGCTCAATCATTTTATTGGCTTGAACTTCTGCTTCACCTTTGGCCTCCTCGATCATTTTATCTTTAATCTGGCGTGCTTCCTTAAGCAAAGTATCTCTTTCGGCCTTAGCCTCATTCAATAACTTTTTGTTATCTGCTTGAAGGTTTTGCATTTCCAATCTGGCTTTTTCAGCAGATTCTAAGGCGTCCTTAATACCATCTTCGCGACTTTGCAAAGATTCTAAAATAGGTTTCCAAGCAAATTTTCTCATTAATACAATTAAGATCAATAAGATGATGGCTTGCATAAAAAACAATCCTGGCGAAAAATCATTTAATAACTGGTCCATATATATTTATATAAAATACGTTTTGTATTGTTTTGTTTAACTTTTTAAAAAACAGCTTCTGCAACCAACCGTTGCAGAAAACTGTTCTTTTTGTTTTTTTGGGATGATTATTTCCCTAAGATTAACGCACCGAAAGCCAAACCTTCCAATAAGGCACCGATGATAATCATGGCAGTTTGGATTTTACCAGCTGCTTCAGGTTGGCGTGCAATCCCTTCCATGGCTTTACTACCAATTTGACCCAAACCGATACCACCACCGATTACGATTAATCCTGCTCCAATTAAATTGTACATACTAATTGATTTTAAAAATATTAATTAAACAAATTTTTAATTAGTGATGGTCGTGTTCTTCAACAGCCATTCCTATAAATAACGATGATAGCATCGTGAAAATAAACGCTTGTAAAAACGCCACCAGAATTTCTATCACCATTATAAACAACGATAACACTAGCGACATACCTGTGGACACAACGGGCCCAAAAGACACCTTTAAGGTAATCATTAACGCAACTAAGCTCATTACTACAAAGTGCCCCGCCGTGATATTGGCAAATAAACGCACTAATAGCGAAAATGGCTTAATCAACACAAAACCGACCAATTCTATCACAGCCAGAATAGGCCTCAAAATTACTGGCACTCCTGGCATCCACAGGGTGTGCTGCCAAAAATCCTTACTTCCGCTAACCAAATAAATAATCATTGTAAAAATGGCCAAACAAGCCGTTACGGCTATTTGCCCTGTTACGTTGAAACCTAGCGGTGTTAATCCTAATAAATTCAAAATCCAAATAAAGAAAAACACAGTTAACAGGAAGCCCATAAACTTTCTGTATTTCTTTTCACCAATGTTTGGCTTTGCAATTTCGTCACGAACGTAAATCACCAATGGCTCTAAACCTCTACCAATACCCGTTGGAATCTGCCCCTTTTTATAGCTTCTTGCCAAAGCACCAAAGCCTAACAACATAAGCAAGCCGGCCAACAACATACCTAACACGCTTTTAGTGACAGAAAAATCCAACACCCTGCTGGCGTTGGTAGCGTGATGTGCATCATCAAATTTTACTTGGGTTGCCCCCGACTCTAATTCGTATATTTTACTGTGAATCTTGGTTAATTTCACACCATCTTTTTCAACGATAACAGAACCGCTATCGTCATGGTGGAATTCTGAAGACATAAAAACTCTTAAACCTTCGCTGGTCCAAACAATAACAGGAAGTGGAAAGCTTACATGAGCTCCCGTTTTGTTGTTGGTATATAAATGAAAATCGTGGGAATCTTTTAAGTGATGCGCAATATATTCTTTAATTTCCTCTGGAGAATCCACTTGATTTCCTTCATCGTGGTGGTTATTGTCTTGCACGGGGTCTTTGGCAAAAACTGAAACCGAGGCTAAAAATAAAACTAAAACTGCAATAAACTTGACAGATTTTTTCGCTACCATCATAATTTTTAAAAATAAAGAATTACGCTCTCTAAAATTTTGTGCAAATGTACACAATAATTTAAAAACCCAAACCCTTTTTTTACTTAGTTTTTGGGCAACGAATTTTTAACCCATTTTAAACACCAAAAAGACTTAACTATTTGCTATTAAGCAACTTTGAAACCCCCACCGCCTCTAAGGTTAAAAACAAGAATAATGGCACTACCAATGCCACACGGTCAACCATGGTTAACACATCATTTTCGAACACTTCATTTTTAAAAACCAAAACAAACAAGCCCAACTTAACAAAAGTAAAAGTTAAATACACATAACCAGCTTGGCTGGGCCTAAAATCACTCATAAACTCTACGCTAGCATAAATTACAAACGAGGCCACTGCATGAAACACATACACCTGCCAAAGCTTGAAGGATTGTATATCTACAAAATGATTGTGAACAAAAAAAGCAATGGCAAATAATAGTGCGGCACAAAGCGCAAAAACAAATATTCTTCTTATCATTTATTTTTTATTGGTGATATCCATTACCTGTTTGATAACAGAAAACATAGCTAAAAACACGGCCAATAAAGTGACTATTTTATAATACAACTGATTTGTATTATTGAATTTAACATCTAACCATTCTCCCAATTTACTACCTAAATAAATGGTCAGCCCCATTTGTATGGCTATGGTTGTAAACCTAACGTACTTATTGATTGGCTGCTGGGGTTGCTTATTTTGGTTGTTTTGCTGTTTGTTCGACATGCTTGGTTTCTTTTACATCGCCTTTCATTGCACAGGTTACATTAAAAGTTGCACCGGGTTCTACCGATAGTTTGCCGGCAATCACCTCGCCTTCAATATGGGCAGACGATTTTAAATTTAATGTACCCGATAAGGTGAGTTTTCCAGAAAATTTACCTTCAAAATGGGCATCGGTGCCGTTTAGTGTGCCTTTTACAAAACCAGCCCTACCTACGGCTATCTTACCAGAAGTGCTTATATTTCCTTCTATGGTTCCATCAATTCGTAAATCGCCCTCACTACTTATGTCGCCGACAATCTTAGTGCCTTGGGCTATTATGTTTTGTCCAGAGTTATTGTCTGCCATTTGTTTGCCTTTTTTGTTTTCAGAGAACATATTGGGTTAAGTTTAATTATTATCGATATTCAAATACGCATCCAAATTTTTATGGATTTGAATGGTTTGATAATTTGCGGACGATATCACAAAATAGGGGACTTTTATTTTTTTCCGATCTTCTTTGGTCAATAGCTGGTCGAATGTTTTGGCTACTTGTTCGGTTTTCAAGCCGTGCACCAAAACCAATTTGGTGTCTTCGTTATACACATCCATCGACGATTTTAGGCTGTAGTACCTAATATTTTCCAGAACCTCATCCAAAGTTTTCTTAAACAACGTTGCCGTTTCGGCATCGGCATTTTTGAATTTGAAAACCACTTTGTAGTTGCCCGAAATACTATCGGAAACCACAAACTCCTTGTTTGCTAATTTAGGCAAAATATTGGTTTCAATATCTTGCGCCTCTTTGCCCTCGGGGGTATTGGCATAAGTTACCGCTACATGATTAACAGCTTGCTGATAAGCTTCGTAACCGTGCAATCGCCCCGTGGCCGTGGCTTTAAGCAACTCAAATTTGGGTACGATGGGTTCGCCATCAAACCTATTGATGTACTCTTCGCTTTTTGAAATTACCTCTGCATACTCCTGATTAAGATGTTGCTCGTACAGCGACTCGTACAAACTGCGCGGACTGTTTTCATCAGTTTCTGAAACCAATTCCGGATTGGTCAAAATCAACGCATAACGCGATTTGGGATACTCCGAAATAATTTTTTGTCTAGCAATGGCCGCTTCGTCATTTTCACCCAAAGCTTCATAAATTCTGTACAGATTGTATTTTGAAGGCAGAATCAAACGTTCCTCCGGATTGCTTTTCAACAGCTCCTGAAACTTACTTTTTGCCAATTCGTACTCACTGAACTTTTCCTTGTAAATCAATCCCAATTGATAATACGCATAGTTGCGCTCTCTTGAAATGCTGTCGATAACTTTTTCTTCGGAAGGGATTTTCGAAATATAAAACTGCGGATCGAAACGCTCATCGTCATCAGCAGAAGCCACCACATCGGTGGTTGATGCGCCTGTATTTCCTCCACCGGCAATCGCTTTGCTGGACCAGCGCCAATTGTCTTCCAGTTTTCTGTCGCCCCAAATTTTAACGAATTCGTTTTTTCCGTAAGATACCGTTGTAGGGTTATAAAAATAGAACGCCGTGGCCTGTTGGTTGCCTCCCGGCGGACCAATACGCTGGCCCATTTGATTATTAACGGTAACCAAACCACTGTTGCGCTCGGCAGCTTCCTGTGCCTTTTTTTCTTCTTCGGCTTTAGCTTTTAAATCTTCCACTACAGCTTCAAAATAGGCTAAGCGTTCGGCTTCGGGCATATTTACCAACCTCAAAATACTGTCATCAACCTTAGCCACAGCCTCGTAGTGAATCACATCATCCAAATTCTCGCGCTTCCGCTTGATAACACGGTAAGGTTTTGAATTTTCAACCAAACTTAGCATCGTACTATCGTAGTATTTTCCGGCCTTGGCATAAATGGAAGCATCAAAATTCATATCGCCTAGCGTTTCATAATTTTTGGCCACTAAAATGTTGTCTTCCGAATTGGTACGGAGCGATTTGTTATAGTAAGCCACTGCCAAAGAGTCCGATCCATTCTGCAAATGATACTCGGCAATTTGATAATAAATACGATCTAAAAACGGACGGTTTTCGCGATTTTCCTCAAGTTCGGCAAGCAGCTCGGTGAGCTCTAACTTATTGCCGTTTTCGAAATCGAAATTCTTCACTTTTTCCAAATACGCACTAATCATGTAGATTCTTGGCGTTTTACGGTTTAGCTCAATAACTTTATCAAACGCGATGTTGGCGCTATCCTTGTACCCCAATTGGTTGTAAAGTTGCCCTTGTATAAAACGGTAACGGCCACGCTCGTCGTTACTTTTTGTGGCTGCCGATGCGGTTTCCAACAGTGTAATGGCCGTATCGACCACCTTAACGTTTAGGTAAGCTTGTGCCAAAATGGAAGTGGCATCGGCCAAATCCTGACCTTCCAATTCTTCCTGCCTCAGTAAGCGTTTTAGGTTTTTAATGGCCAGCTCGTTATTGTCCAACCTAATATTGGCCTTTTCGCGCCAAACCTTAGCTTGGTTAATTTTATCGCTCGCCGGATATTTATAAAGAATATAGTTGAAGGCTTCAAGCGCAGGCACAAACCGCTGATCGAAATAGCGTGCTTTTCCCAACAGCAAATACGCTTCATCCATTTGCGGATTCTTCTCTTTGCCCTCAATATTCATACTGTGCTTTTGGATGGCTTTAACCGCTTTTTCTTCGGCACGGGTAAAATTTTCGTTTTTTGATTGCCCCGGCAGCACCACATCTTCAAAAATCTGCATGCGTTCTATGGGCAATACTTCCCAGTAGTTATCGAAATAGGCATCGTTTAGGGTTTGCCTACCTTCTTCCAAGGCATTGTAGCCATTGAAAAGCGCATTGAACTCGGCAGTTACGGCATGGTAATTTCGACTAATAAATCGGTCTTTTTTTCTTGAACAGCCCACGGCCAAGAAGATTGAAAAAAAGACAACAAGTATGGTTTTATAGGTTTTCAATGCTGGTATTTTTAGTCTAAATAATAACTGCAAACTCGCACCATTATTATAATAGAGTGGTAAAAATAAGCATCTTTTTGAATTTAGCTATAAAATGCAAACACTTTTAAATAAAACGGTTAATCAGTAAAAATTAGTAAGCACAAAACAATTTGTTACAGGTAAAGTTTTAAATTAACACCTCAACTTCACTATTTTTGCTAAAAATTATTTTACATGTCATCATTTCACAAACTCTCCATACAAAATATAACTCGGGAAACCGATAAATCCATCAGCATCACTTTTAACGTGCCAGGCAACTTGAAAGACACCTTTTCTTTTCAAGCGGGACAGTACATTACATTGAAAACTGAAATTGATGGCAACGAAGTGCGTCGCGATTATTCGTTGTGTTCTTCGCCCAAAAGTGGCGCATTGAAAGTGGCAGTTAAAGAGGTGAAAGACGGTACTTTTTCATCGTACGCCAACAACACTTTAAAAGCTGGTGACACATTGGAGGTAGCTCCACCTAGAGGCCGGTTTGTTTTTACACCAAACGATTCCAAAACCAAAAACATCGCCCTTTTTGCTGCCGGTAGTGGGATCACGCCTATTTTAAGCATTATAAAATGTGCTTTGGAAGAAGAGGTTTACAGCAAGGTGATTTTGGTTTACGGTAATAAAACTACTGAAGACACCATGTTTTTACAAGAACTTTTGGAACTTCAGAACCAACATAACGAGCGTTTTTCCATCCAATTTGTATTTAGCCAACGCGATGAAGACGATGATTCCATTTTCGGAAGGATTGAAAAAAGCACGGTAAATTACGTGATGAAAAACAAGCACAAACACATTGATGTTGACGCCTATTACCTTTGCGGGCCCGAAGCGATGATACACACCGTAAAAGACGTATTGACCGGACACGACGTGGACCCCAACAGGATCCATTTTGAATTGTTTAAAGCCGCGAAGCCTGCCGATGTTAAAATTGAAAACGATACTGTAGCTACGGGAAAAACACAAATTACAATAACCGTTGATGACGAAACCACCACGTTTGAAATGTCTCCAAAACAAACCATTTTGGAAGCCGCCATTGATGAAGATTTAGATGCACCCTACTCCTGCCAAGGCGGTATTTGCAGCAGTTGTTTGGCTCGCATTACTGAAGGTGCTGCCACCATGCGACAAAATAATATTTTAACCGAAAGCGAAGTGGCCGAAGGTTTGATTTTAACTTGCCAGGCACACCCAACAACGCCAACTATTTCGGTGGATTATGATGATGT
>CAZZDI010000007.1:0-25282 GCA_964653155.1 uncultured Flavobacteriaceae bacterium
TTTCTAAAAATCGGCGTTCGTTCACTAATAGGCTCTGGTTTTGAGGTCTTATCATAAAACAGGTTAAAGCTGAAGGCATTTCTAACAATATTTCGCATAACAACATTGGACACCCTAATATTCTCAACCACTCCACCACGACCTCTGGAAGCCTTCATTCGAATTCCTGAATCTGTCCCGTCAAAAACACAATTTGAAATAACAACATTTTTTACACCACCAGACATTTCACTACCAATAACAACCCCTCCATGACCTGACAACATAACACAATTAGTTATTGTTATGTTTTCGCATGCCTTTCCATAATCTCTACCATGAAAATCTCGACCTGATTTTATAGTAATACAATCATCACCAACACTTATAAAGCAATCAGATATTCTTACATTACTGCAAGACGACGGGTTTATTCCGTCTGTATTAGGACCATCAGAACTATTAAAAATTGAAACACCATGAATTAAAACATCATCACAACCAACAGGATTAATAGTCCAAAAGGGTGAATTTTGAATTCGAATACCTTCAATTTTTACTTTTTTACATTCTAAAAACTGAATAAATGGGGGACGAAAAAACTGATTTTTCAAGGTTCTTTCGTAATATTGTTCTACTTCTAAACCCGCATTAGCTTCGCTCCAAAGTTGCTGCAAATCATTAGGGCTTTCAATCTTGCCTCTTTCATTAACTTCATCCGAAATTCTTTTAATTTCTTTCCACCATTCAAAACCATTTCCTTCTAAAGTCCCTTCTCCTTTTATAGTTATGTTTTCGACATTTTTTGCATTAATCAAAGGTGCAAAAGAGTTCATAAAAACGCCTTCATAACGCACTTTTTTAAACGGTAAGTATTCTTTAAATTCTGAAGTGAATTTTAAAATTGCACCAGCCTCTATATAAAGGGTAATGTTACTTTGTAAGGTAATTGGCCCAGTTAAATACGTTCCTGTCGGAAAGTAAATTGTTCCTCCTCCATCTTTACTGGCTAGTTGAATTGTTTCGTTTATTAAATGAGTACACAATTTTTCACCTGTGGTATCAGCTCCTAATTCTTTAATATTATAAGTTTCTGCATGAATTTGATGTGCTATAAGCACAACAAAAGCCATAAAATATCTTTTTAACATCTCTTAATTTATGATTTAGTTTAAAATTTTTATCGAACATTTTACTAATGAACTCCTAATGCATGTAATTTGACGGTTTCTCCTTTGTCAATCATGATATCGTATAAGTAGTAATATTTTAAATTGATTTTTCCTAATTTGGATTCATTAGAAACTAGTGGCGTTTTTATTTTAGGAGTTTTATAAAATTCATTAAGGTTTTCACCACTTGCTATAGAAAATTCTTTTCCATTTTCATTATAAAGTCTTACCTCGCTTCTTATTCTCAATAAGCCACCTATTTTTGATACGATGCTTGCTTGTTTTAATTGATTTTCTGCCCACTCCATATCAACTTCAAAACCACCTCTTGCCTTTAAGCCTTTTACCTCACCAGATTTCCATTCCGATGGTAAAGCCGGTAATAAATGAATCGCTTCATCATGACTTTGTACTAGCATTTCCGCAATGCCCGCTGTACACCCAAAGTTCCCATCAATTTGAAAAGGCGGGTGCGCATCCAACAGGTTAGGGTAAGTGCCGCCTTCTTTTGCTCCATCCTGAACTAGTGTTAATTGTTCTTTGATTAAATCGTATGAACGGTTTCCATTTAGCAGACGTGCCCAAAAATTAACTTTCCAGCCCATGGACCAACCAGTTGATTTATCCCCTCGGTACATCAAGGTATTTTGTGCAGCCTCAAATAATTCAGGGTTTTTGAATGGCGATATTTGTGCCGAAGGATGTAAACCATATAAATGTGAAATATGCCTATGCTTATCATTCTCTCGATCCCAATCTTTTATCCATTCTTGCAATTGGGAAATCTTGCCTATCTGCATAGGGGGCAACAAACTTCTTTTTTTCTCAATATCATTTCTAAATGCTTTATCCTCATCTAAAATTTTGGATGCATTGATAAGATTAGAAAACACATCGAAAACCAGTTGATTGTCCATAGTAGTTCCATAGGTAATAGAAACATTATTTTTATAAGAATTCTCAGGAGACATTGAAGGCGCCACAACTAACCAACCATGTTCTGGTTCTGTTTGCAATACATCAGAATAAAATTGTGCTATTGATTTTAACACAGGATAATATTTTTTTAAAAATTCCTTGTCTCCAGTAAATAAATAATGTTGCCACACATGTTGTGTCAACCAAGCTCCACCCATTGGCCATACCCCGTAAAAACCACCATCTACCACACTTGTTATACGCCATAAATCGGTATTATGATGCATGTTCCAACCACCTGCATGATACATTTCACTGGCACTTTCCTTACCTGTTACAGACAATTCCTCAATCATATCAAACAAGGGTTGATGAAGCTCTGATAAATTCGTTACTTCAGCAGGCCAATAGTTCATCTCTGTATTAATATTTACTGTGTATTTACTATCCCAGGGTGGCGATAACAAATGATTCCAGATTCCTTGCAGATTTGCAGGTTGACCTCCTGGTCTAGAACTTGAAATTAAAAGGTATCTACCAAACTGAAAATATAAAGACACTAAGGACAAATCATTGTTTTCAGAAAACTTTTCCAACCTTTCATCTGTCGCTAAATTGTTTACAGAAGTTTCATCCCCTTGTAATCTTAAAGACACTCTATTAAAATACTTTTGATAATCTTTAATATGAGCATCTTTTAAATCAGTGTAGTCAATGGATTTTGCTGAATTTAAATAACTGAAAGCTTGTTTATGGGCATCATTAGTCAAATCTTTATAATTTTTAAAATTTGTACCAATACTAATTATTAAAGTAACTTCATCTGCATTTTGTATTTCAAGGCTGTTATTATTTTGAACTAATTTTCCCGATTTCAAAACGGGTTGCACCAAAGCTTCAAACGTCACTTTACCTTTTTTATTAGCATCATCGCCACTTTGTCCTTTTAACACCAATAATCCACCCTCAATTTGAACGTCATGTTTTTTTTGAGGGCTTTGAAAACCAAGTGTGAAATTAATTTTCCGTTTCTTGTTAGCTGATAAACGCACCACCATAACTTGCTGAGGAAAGGAAACGAAATACTCTCGTTTAAAATCCACACCATTGGCCGAATATGTTGTTGTTGAAATTGCGTTTTCAATATCCAGCGTTCTCTTATAATTTGAATAATCCACTGCTCCAAAATCCATTATCAAATCACCAACAGTTTGATAAGGCATCCCATAATTATTATTGGTTGGTGTGTTTCTAGGAAAAGTTTCGTTCGATAAAGCTTGAGCTTCCTCATATTTTCCTTCAAATAAAAGATTTCTAATTTTTTCTATATTGGGATAGACATCATAATTGGGCACATTATTTCCTGGTTCACCAGCCCATACCGTTTCTTCATTCAGTTGAATTTTATCATGCGCAACACCACCAAAAACCATACCCCCTATTCTTCCATTACCTATGGGCAGTGCTTCATTCCAATTATTTGCTGCTTGCTTATACCATAAGGTGTTATTGACCTGTGATTGTGCACAAAGTGAAATACCTAAACTAAAAATTGCAATTAGTATTCTCATATATTTTTGTTTTGTATCTATTTTATTGCGTAAATCCTTTTTACAAAGTCCATTTACTTGTTATTTTGAAAATATTGTTGATGCTGTACTCTTTTATTTCCTTCTCGGTCAAAATATGCGACCACGCCACCCTTTCCTTGATATTAGCCCCTTCTCCTTTGCTTCCATATTCTGCATAATAAACAGTTGCTTGCCTTTGTGGCTTACCCCAATTGTGCCAACCTTCGGAAACAATATGTTTTCCCATGGTACAATCGATAAAAACAACCTTAGCATACGACCTCCATGGGCGGCCCAGATAGACTTTGTCTACATTTTTATCTGCTGTTAAATTGCAATTAATGAACACATATCCGAATTCACGTTCTTTCGGAGTATTTGCTGCCGTAATAAAAGAATTGGATTTACTGTGAATTCTACATTGGTTAAAAATGGCTGTTGCTGCACCAAAAATAAAATCGGTAGTACCTGAAATATAACAATCGAAGAAATACTGCCGGCTATTTTTACCCGATGCATACAAGGTATCCTGATGACCAATAAACCTACATTTATTTGCCACAAAATAATCGCCCTCTACATGAAGCGCGACAGCCTGACCGACTGGCCCTGCCGAATTTTCAATCGTTATATTTTCTATTTTAATGTTATCTCCTAATATCTTCAGAGTATAACTTGTAAAAGTGCCTATTCCTTTTTTACCTACATGATCGCCATTAACTATAATTGTTTTTTTATGGCTCTCTCCTTTAATTGTGATGTTAGAATGAAAGGTGTCTATCAGTACTTTTTCCTTATAAATTCCATTCTTGATGTATATCGTTTTTTCATCCTCAGAAAATGCACCACAAGCCGTTACAGCTTCTTGAATTGATTTAAAATCACCCGAACCGTCTTGTGCTACAATGATTTCATTTTTTTCAATGGCAAACAATAAATTACCACAAAAAATAAAAAAGAAAACAATAAAACAGAAATAAGATTTTTCTTTCATTTTAACTCAACAGCTTAATAAAAAGAAAGAATAAAGAATTACATTCCCTATCTTTTCCTTATGACAAATTATTAATTTGATGATTGTTCATCACCAAGTACTAACCACAAAATTAAATGGCATATTCATCTTGAAAGGGTGTCTATTCACAAAAATACTTGGGGGAAATAGCAGAATTTCAATAAACCTTATAAATAATAGGATAACAGTTTTCGAACCCTACCGCATTTAGATACTTTGAGCCAATACTTCATACCCCATGCGAACGAAGTGAGCAGTTTTTGCTTGCAAAAACATGGCTTGCTTCGTGACTTCCCGTTAACTTTGGCTTTCTATCCGACATTCTTTCTTTTCCTCGATAAGCGTCCAGATGTTGTTAGGGCAAAAAGAATTCTTCTTCAGATAAAAGTGACCAAAAATGGAAAGGGAGAAAAAAGACAAACGAGTAATTTGAAGCAAAAAAACACAAGTGCCGACAGGTATTTACAGAACCATTTAATTTTGACCTTTTCTTCTTTCTCCCTATCCACAAAAATGCACCCGATAGGGTGCCACAAACCAACAAAAACCTATTTGATAAATACTCATCACAAATCCACACTCAATTCAATAAACCAAATCATCTGTTTATTGGGGGCAAAGAGAGGGAAAAATAAAGTCTAAGGGAACTTTTTTAAGTTTCCTTAGTCTTTATGCAAGGTCTTGTGGGCAGGTCTGCGGAATGGAGGTAAAAGGTCTGGGATGAAACTGAGCAGAGCGAAGCCATCCCAGGGCTTGAAACTGGAATGGAACAGACTTGCCTCAAGACTTGGAAAGCCCCAACAGTTGCCCGATTTTTTTTATTTGATATGCAAACAGAGAAAATTCCACCAACCGTTTTAGCGTACAACTTACCATGTACAGCAAAGCCATAATATTAGGTTAAAAGACGGTAGGTTTGATATATCAAAAAAAAAAAAACAATTCAACAAAATGAAAGTGGTTTTGCAATGAATGATAGGCAAATCAAATGGAAACAGGTTTAATCAGCGATAAAATATTGAATGCTTTGGTGGATAGCCTGACCGTCGAGGAACTTGAGGCTATTTTGGCCGAAAAGAAGGCCAAGGCATTCCCTGACTATAAACCAAAACCAATGACCGAAAAACAACGTCTAAAAGAATATTACAGAAAACTAATGGTATCCATGGGAACGGTTTACCCGCCCAAACATACGATTAGATCAACAAAACACCCCAACTCACTGAAAATAACCCCTTAAAAGTTTTTTAACTATTAAAATCAAGCAATCCACTGTAATCCTCCGGCAGCTCAGCATCAATATCCCTTAAATATGCTTTAAGTGCTTTCAAAGTCGAATGCCCGGTAATAAGCATGAGCTTATCACATGTTTCAGAATATGAATACACTTCCCTAAATTTTCGGAAAAGCAACGTGATAAACGTGTGCCTGAAAGAATAGACGGTATATTCCTTTCCCAATTGAAAGGTTTTGCCCTGCGCTTTAAGGTAATCGTTATATTTTTCCTTAATCCTTTTAAATCGCTTCGTAAAATAATCCCTGCGATAATTTTCCCTAACGTCCCAAGGCCCAATGCCATTTGGGGTAAAAAGGAAATACTCTTGATCGGAAACATCAAGTCCCGCAATTTCATTGAAAACTATATCTGGTATAATCTTAGTCTTTACAGGTTTGTTTTTGGCCTTGAATTGCAACAGTCTTTGATCCAAATTGATATCCTTCAATTGCAAGCGGCAAACTTCAATTGGCCTTAAAACATTATAGGAAACAAATTTAATGAACAGCAACAATAGTGGGTCATGTTCCTCCATATAGGCGAACAAGCCTTCCAAGACATGCAATGCGTAGGTTTGGTGCCTAGCGGAATTCGTTTCAAGAACTTTTATACTGGCCACAAAATTCCTTGGAATGATGTCGTTATCCTCCAACACCCCAAAAAGGGCACTGAGAACGATTCGGGTATTATTGCGGTTTCGGGCACTTGATGCCTTTAGGATGCCGTTGAGATAACTATTGACGACCCTTTTGTCAATTTCCAAAATATTTCTTTCCAACAGCCCTTTATCCCCAAGATGCACCTTGAATTGGTTCAACCTACTTCTATAATCCGGTACAGAAGTATCGCTCAAGCCCTTTACTTTTAGAGAAAAGGCATAATCCAAAGCTGTTTCGGCCGTATATTCCACGGATTCCATTTTAAACTCACCCTGATAAGGTGAAAACCCATTTTTCAGCATCTCGTGGAGCACGTCCCTTATGATACCCAAATGGAAGAGACGCTTCGATTTGGTCTTGTAATTGCGGTTGACCTTCAGGGTAATGGGGGTTTGGCGCACCAAGGCGGGACGCCCGTGTTTGTCCGTTAATGTAGGATGGGCATATGAATAATAGACGTACCATCGCTTGGAAAGGTCAAAATCCTTTCCGCCATGGTAAATTTTGGGCTCTGTAAATTTCTTTTTCAAACCGTGCTTGTATGCGGTAGCGTATGCGGTCTGTAAGATATTAAAAAAAGAATCCATTGACAAAGGCTTTAAAAACCTGTTTATCAATGGATTAAAAAAGTAGCGGGAACTGGACTCGAACCAGTGACCTTCGGGTTATGAGCCCGACGAGCTACCTACTGCTCTATCCCGCGATATTGGACTGCAAATATACAACCCTTTTTAGATTCTGCAAGCGTTTAGCCATAAAATTTTATAGCTTAACACTACCCTACTGTAAATCTAGCAATTGCATAACAATAAATTTTGAAAATGATTTGAAAATACCGTGTGCAACCCGATGCCAATATCATATTGCTTGATCAGTAAAAGCCTTCAACAAACAAAAAGAGCCCATATCAAACTATTGAAACGGGCTCTTTTTTCAGATTAAAAGCTTTATTAATTTACCATCGCTTTTAAATCTTTTATCGTTTCTAACGGATTGTCACTTTTAAAAATATAACTGCCTGCCACTAAAACATCGGCTCCGGCATCAACAAGTTGTTTGGCATTCTTGTTGGTTACTCCGCCATCAATCTCAACAATGGTTTTTGCTCCTTTTCGTTCAATAAGTGCTTTAAGCTGTTTTACCTTTTCATAGGTGTTTTCAATAAAACTTTGTCCGCCAAAACCAGGGTTCACACTCATAATCAATACTAAATCGATGTCATTAATGGTATCTTCCAACAAACCAACATTGGTGTGTGGGTTTAATGAAACTCCTGCTTTCATCCCTTCAGCTTTTATGGCCTGCAGCGTTCTGTGCAAATGCGGACATGCCTCATAATGCACTGTAAGCACATCGCTACCCAAGTCGGCAAAAGTTTTTATGTACCTATCTGGATCCACAATCATAAGATGCACGTCTAAAGTTTTTTCGGCATGCTTTTGAATGGCTTGCAAAACGGGCATTCCGAACGAAATATTGGGTACAAAAACGCCGTCCATAATATCAATATGGAACCAATCTGCATCACTTTGGTTTACCATTTCTATGTCGTGCTGTAAATTAGCGAAATCGGCCGCTAAAAGCGAAGGTGCTATTAATTTGGAGTTCATTAAGGTTGACTTTTAGTTTTTTGCAAAAGTAACGGTTTTTATTGGATTACTTACTGGAAACAAAGTTTTCAACCATTTTTACCACTTTGTTTACATGAGAACTATCGGCCTCTTTTAACCAATCCATATACTGGTACAGATTTTTTAGTTCTTCATTATTATTAACAATAGTAAAACCAAAATTATAATCTTCAAAGATGCGTTCGTCTATTTCAGAATTTATAATCTCAAAAATGTTTTTATGGCGATTATCCTTTTCTATCCGTTTGAAAGTTTGATCAACATGATGCTCTTCACCTTCTAAAACCTGTAAAAAGTTACGGTCTTTATATATCAAAACCCCCGTTATATTATTCGCACGATTGTTCTCTTTTGCTTTTTCATACAGAGCCTTCAATTCGTCCATGGTATTATGCTCTACCGAATCACTTAAATAACAAACTGTTTTAATCATTTAAAAAGTATTTGAACTAAAATACAAAATAGTATATACAGATAAAAACAAACCCCCGGTAATCAGCCAGGGGTTCTTTCATCAATCAAAAAACGAACAGTTATGTGTGTAACTGTTGTTGCTGTAATTTAGTCGTCATTTCTAGACGAAACTATCCTAAATAGGTTTTTAATATTTTGCTTCTAGACGTGTGTTTTAATCTACGAATCGCTTTTTCTTTTATTTGTCTTACACGCTCGCGGGTTAAATCGAATGTTTCACCAATTTCCTCTAATGTCATGGGGTGCTGGTTCCCTAAACCAAAATACAGACGAATAACATCAGCCTCACGGGGCGTTAGGGTTTCGAGCGCTCGTTCAATCTCTGTGCGTAACGATTCGTGCAACAATTCCTTGTCTGGGTTTGGAGACTCTCCACTGTTCAATACATCATAAAGGTTTGAATCTTCACCTTCAACCAACGGCGCATCCATGCTTACGTGGCGGCCCGAATTTTTCATCGACTCCTTTACGTCGTTAATGGTCATGTCCAATTCTTTGGCAATCTCTTCAGCAGAAGGCGGACGCTCGTGGCTTTGCTCTAAAAATGCAAAGGTTTTGTTGATTTTATTGATAGAACCGATTTTGTTGAGTGGTAAACGCACAATACGAGATTGCTCGGCCAATGCTTGAAGAATGGATTGACGGATCCACCAAACGGCATACGAAATGAATTTAAAACCACGTGTTTCATCAAAACGTTGTGCTGCTTTGATCAAACCTAAATTACCTTCGTTAATCAAATCTGGCAATGTTAAGCCTTGGTTTTGGTACTGCTTGGCCACCGATACTACGAAACGTAAGTTGGCCTTGGTCAATTTCTCTAAAGCCACCTGATCGCCGGCTTTAATACGCTGTGCCAATTCAACTTCTTCATCTGCTGTAATCAAATCAACCTTTCCAATTTCTTGCAGATATTTGTCTAACGAAGCGGTTTCTCTGTTGGTAACCTGCTTCGTAATTTTAAGTTGTCTCATTTAATGTTCTCCTGTTAATTTTAATGCGTGAATAAATAGAGCATTTAATGGTTATACGTACTAACTGAAATAAATGTTACAAAAAAAATGTATTTTTTGTTCATGTTTTAGACGCATAAACATTAAAATAGTCACATACAAAGAGTTGACCATATGGCTTAAAGCATTTTCCTAAATTTTTATCAGCTTTTTGTCGCTTAAATTGATGGCTTCAAGCATATCTTGCGAAAATTTGTAATGCCCTCGTTTGGTAATGAGCTTGAATCGGTGCGATTTCAGGTTGCTCAATGTGTTCAGAAACAACCATTTTGACTTTAGCAGTTTGGGTTTTTCCGATTTCAGGCTGATATCGAAGTAATATTTACGGCCTTCTTTGGTGGCTACCATATCTGGGGTTACAGAAATATTGCTTCCTGCTTTGGTGTAGGATTTTGGGCTTTCATAACCTTCAAAATCGGCCTTGATATTTTCAAAACCGTGGCTTTCAAGGTATGCTATGGAATCTTCTAAAACGTCTGGGTATTTTTCTTTGTCCTGCTGAATCATAACCCATAATATAATGAAAATCAATACAATTGCAAATTTTTAACAGCATTTAACGTTTTTGGTTTTATAAAAAGGCCGTCACAATTGGCTTTTATACCGGGAGCTAATTGGTATTGAAAAAACCGATATGTTTTACGGATGCATAAGCTTTAACGGTATTTCAATGGGGTTGAAGTTAAAAAACATACCTTACAAAATAAAATCTCGGTCTTCAAAAATCGGTTTTACCTATCAATTATAAAAACAAAAAAGCCACCAAAATATTTTGATGGCCTTAAATCAACTAAAATTTATAAACTTAACTTTATAATTATTCCTTTTCTAAATCCATTATTGCTGTAGAGTTTTGTTCCTCCATCATCAAAGCGGGCGGATTTTGACCCGAAATACTAATATATTCGTAGTTTAAATTATTGTCGCTTACCATTAAAGTATTCAACTTTTCTAGGTTTAAAAACGCTTTTGGCACATCGCCGGTAAATTGATTGGTAGATAACAGCAGTTCTTCCAAATTGGTTAACTGGGCAATTTCCGATGGAATTTCACCATACATTTGGTTGTCCATCACACTAAACTTCTGCAATTTAGATAGCGTTCCAATTTCAACAGGTATTTGTCCAGATAGATAATTGCTGCCCAATAAAAGCTCTTTTAAATTAGTCAAGGCCATTAACGAACCCGGTATTTCTCCTGTTAATTTGTTACTGTACAGCTTTAACGTCTCCAATTTTTTCAGTTCACCCAGCTCTGCCGGAATGTTGCCCTCAAAACGGTTCATAAACAACTCAAGAGCCACCAAATCTTTAAGATTCTTTAATACTGAAGGAATCTCTCCACTTAACTTATTAAATCCTAAGTTAATTTTTCTCAGGTTGGTTAAATTGCCTATTTCCTGCGGAAGAGTTCCGGTTAAGTTATTGAACTGCAAATTGATTTCCACAACCTTGCCTGCTTCAACCTTTACACCGTGCCACTGTTTAACATCTGTGCTTAAGTTCCAGGTTGTGTTCCAGTTAGCGCCATTTGTGGCATTGTAAACTGCTATTAGGGCTTCTTTTTCTGCTGAAGAAACACTTGCAAAAGAAAAAGCAGTTGCAAAAAAACACAAAACAATAAGTTTTAAAGTTTTCATATTTTAAATTTGGGGATTAATTCTCTCACGAAAATACCTCAAATATAGACGAAAAACTATTTTATTCGATGAAACGCTTATTTTTTTAACAATTGGATTTCGACAAACTACCCACCGAAAGCTTCAATTTTAAGCTGGATGTCTTCCCATTTTTGCATACAACTTTGCAAATCTGTTTTCATTTTTTGATAATTTTCAAAAAAATTGGGCTTAGACGAAGCCGCTTCATAATCCTTTTCAAGCTCTAAATCAATGGCCTTAATGTCGCGTTCCAACTGATTGATTTTGGCCTCAACATTACTCAATTTATTGTTTAAAGATTTTAGCTTTTTTTGCTCCTCGTAACTATGCTGTTTCTTTTCTTTGGGCTTAACAGCCACTACGGTACGCTTTTCAACTTCGCGCAAACTATCTACCTTTCGCTGTTCTAAATAAAAATCGATGTCGCCCAAATATTCTTTCAGCCTATGGTCCTTAAACTCGTAAACTACGTTGGTAAGCCCCTGAAGAAAATCACGGTCGTGCGACACAATAATCAATGTGCCCTCAAAACGTTTTAAGGCTTCCTTCAATACATTTTTCGATTTGATGTCCAAATGATTGGTGGGCTCATCCATCACCAAAACATTGAATGGCTGAAGCATCAATTTGGCCAGTGCCAATCGGTTTCGTTCTCCTCCAGAAAGTACACGCACATATTTTTCAACCTCTTCGCCACGGAACAAAAACGACCCCAAAATATCGCGCACTTTACTACGGTTGGTTTCATTGGCAGCATCAATCATGGTGTCGAGCACGGTTTTACTACCATCGAGATACTCTGCTTGATTTTGTGCAAAATAACCTACCTGAACGTTGTGCCCCAACTTTAAATGCCCTTGGTACTTAATCTCTCCAATGATGATTTTGGCCAAAGTGGATTTTCCTTGTCCGTTTTGCCCAACAAAAGCGGTTTTGCTATCGCGCTCAATCAGCAAATCGATGTTTTGTAGCACTTGGTTTTCACCATAGCTTTTTGAAACAGCTTCGGCTTCAACCACCACTTTCCCTGGGGTAACCGACACGGGAAAATTAAGCGTCATCACACTGTTGTCGTCTTCATCAACCTCAATCCGTTCTATTTTGTCCAGTTTTTTTATGAGCGATTGTGCCATGGTGGCTTTAGACGCTTTGGCTCTGAACTTTTCAATCAGTTTTTCAGTTTGCTCAATTTGTTTTTGCTGATTTTTTTGTGAAGCCAACTGCTGGGTGCGCAACTCTTCGCGCAACACCAAATATTTTGAATAGGGTTTAGGGTAGTCGTAAATTCTTCCCAATGAAATTTCAATGGTCCGGTTAGTTACATTGTCCAAAAACATTTTATCGTGCGATACGATTGCCACGGCACCTGCGTAATTTTTCAAAAAGCCTTCCAACCAAATAATCGATTCGATATCCAAATGGTTGGTGGGCTCATCCAGAAGCAAAACATCGTTGTTTTGAAGCAAGAGTTTGGCCAACTCGATTCGCATGCGCCATCCGCCCGAAAAGGTATCGGTGAGTTTATCGAAATCGTCGCGCTTAAACCCTAAACCTTGTAGGATTTTCTCGGTATCGCCTTGATAATTGTACCCTCCTAAAATTTCGTACTGGTGCTGCAATTCGTTAATATCGACCATAAGCTGATGATATTCTTCACTTTCATAATCGGTACGTTCGGCCATTTGGGTATTTACCGAATCCATTTGGGCTTCCAAAGCTTTAATTTCCGTGAAGGCTTCGTAAGCCTCTTCTAAAACGGTTCGGCCGAAAATAAAATCGATATCCTGTTTTAAAAAGCCTATTTTAAGTGCTTTATCGGCAGCGATCTGCCCTGTATCTGGTTCCATTTCCTTTGATAAAATTTTAAGCATGGTAGATTTTCCTGCTCCATTTTTTCCAATTAACCCTACCCTGTCTCCGTTTCCAAGTTTAAAAGTGATGTCTTCAAAAAGATATTCTCCTTGAAATGAAACGGATAAATTGTGAATGTTCATCATAGAAAAGTAACTTTAATTACAATGCGTTTGCTTTTTAATTGGTATTTTTGCACTGCAATTTTCGAGTGCAAAAATACATTAAATAATATGTTTAAAAAAGGGAGTAAAATTTACAGTATGGTTACTGGCACTTGCCCAAAATGCCACGAAGAATCGATGTACAAAAACAACAATCCGTACGCTATTACCGAAGTGCTGGATATGCACGAAACATGCAGCAACTGCGGTACTAAATATAAAATTGAGCCTTCGTTTTTTTATGGTGCCATGTATGTTAGTTACGCTGTGGGCATTGCTTTTGCCACGGCTGCTTTTGTAATTTCGTTCTTCGTCTTTAATGCCGGACTTAATGTTATGTTCGCTTCCATAATCGGAACATTGGTGGTTTTCATGCCCGTTATCATGCGCCTTTCCAGAAACATTTGGATCAATTTATTTATGAGCTACGACAAATCATTGGCCAAGAAGAGGTAACAGCCTTTTACTCTGAAAACCGTTTAATGTCGATTTCCTTTTCCAACAGCTGATTGTTTTCAATTAAATTGAAAAGTTGTTGTGCCACATAAGGACCAATCATTACACCGCGGGTACCCAAACCGTTCAATATATACATATTTTTATATTCGGGATGCTGCCCCACCAAAGGTCTTCGGTCTATTACCGTTGGCCTGATGCCAGCCACTTGATCGGTAACTTTAAATTCGCACTTTATAACTTTTTCTAATCGGCTTAAAAGTTTTTCACGTGCTTCTTTTGTGGCATTATGGTTTAAGTTTTCCCATTGGTGCGTGGCTCCCACCCTGTAATGACCATCCCCCAACGGAATTAAAAACACGCCGGCTTTAATAATATAATCGGCATTTAATTCTGGCGCATGAATGGTTAACAATTCGCCTTTTGTGGGCACCAGTGGCAACTCTTTAAAATATGGGTTATTTACCACTCCAAATCCTTCGGAAAAAACGATATGCTTTGCTTCAATATTGTTGTACTTTACAGTGTTTCCCTCTAAATTTAAATTATTATGATTGAAGGTTTCCTCTCTTAAACATTGATTGGCTCGCAATTGCGACTTATAGCCTTCCACCAAAATTTTGGCATCAATGCGCCCCGTGTGGTTCACTTTTCCGAAACCAAATGGCGCTTCAATGGCGGCGTTATCATTTTTGATGATTTTTTCACTCATATATTCCGACAAAAATGGTTTATCGGAAGCTGCAACCCAATTGTTTTGTTCTTCCACAGAAGCAAATTTTCTGTAAACCGGGATTTTATAATCCAATTGGGCATTAATATCCTTTTCAATTTTCGAGTATAGCGGCAAAGCCAAATCGAGTTGTTCTGCACTTTTCCAAACGGGTGTAAAACGTTTTAGCACCACAGGATTGTACATGCCTCCGGCTACTGTGGAAGACTGCTGCGAAGCATCATCAAACACCAAAAACGTTTTGTTATTGGCTTTGAGCTGTTCGCAAAAACTAATACCGGCCAAGCCCACACCAACTATAATATAATCTACTTGCATAATGGCACGAATATAGCCAGAAAAACTATTAGGAGTGAATATTCTCCATAAAAAAAGCCATCATTAAAATGATGGCTTTTTGTTATTCTTTTTTCAGGTTTCAACTAGTATGTCCACATATCCAGTTCAAAATCCCTGATTTTATCTTTAATTCGTTCAGATTCGAGCAACTGCATCAAAGCATTATCGGATACGTATTCTGAAATAGCTCTATCCTGCTGCACGTTTTCCTCTTTGTAAATATACGCTTGGAAACGTCTGGCATTCA
Organism: uncultured Flavobacteriaceae bacterium; assembly: GCA_964653155.1. Classification (GTDB taxonomy): domain Bacteria; phylum Bacteroidota; class Bacteroidia; order Flavobacteriales; family Flavobacteriaceae; genus Flavisericum. Next base: position 15,159 of record CAZZDI010000007.1, read on the forward strand.
ACACATGATCGAAAGAAAACGGCATGGAGCTGTTCTTATTGTTGAACGATTTTGCCTCATGAAGCACCTCTCTGGCATCTGGGAAAAATACCCAAAACAATTCCACTAAATCGGGCGTATCAGAATCAATAAAGTTAACATCGGGCGCTACGGGAGCAATACCCAACAATCTGTATTTCATTTCGGCTTGGCGCTTATCGAAGTACCAAAGCCCTCTGATGCGATATTCCATGATATCGGCTGCAGTAATGTCTCTTCGTACAATGTACTCTGGCGACAATTCTTCACCGGCGTTAATTTGTTCGATACCCAATTCGGTGGTATCGATCAAGCTTAATGCGCCTTCAATATCCTTTAGGGTTCGTTTTGTGGTAAAATAAGAATCATCGTAAATGTTTTCAATCTTACCGGTTTTGATGCTTTTCATCAATACATCGTACAACGACCGCCTATTGCTTCCGATATTGTTGGTATCTATTGGATAGTACAGCGGAAAGTTGGCACGCTCGTCGAGCACAATTTTTTCCCATACCATTTTAGAGTACAAAATATCCCTATCATCAACATAACCATATTCCAATGGTTTATCATTGTCAACTGCTTTTTGGGCTTCTGTTCTCACACCAATTTCCTCTGGGCTTTTGGCGTTAAGTATGTTAGCTTGTGCGAACATACCTGAGGCCGTTAAAACAGTTGCGGCGGTTAATAAAACACTTTTTAGATTCATCTTAAATATTATTTTGCATTATCAATATTTGGGATGACCTGTAAAAACCATCCCAAATAGTTTTTCTAATTTGTAAGCTCAATAAATACCGGCGATACTTTTTTAAGTATAACGCTTACGCCAGTGGCTTTAGCTTCAATATCGAATATTTGAACGCCTTCGCCACGTTTTGCTTTACGCAATGCGCTTTTGGCTCTACTATCTAACTTATTACCGTTAACATTTATTGTAGGCTGTCCTGGTACTTTAAATTTAAATCCGGTTACACGCAATGGCAATTCGAAATCGAAATCGTCGAACATGGCGCCAATGGTTGAAATCTCTAAACTGTTACGTTGCATTTTTACCTGACCATCTTCACCTCTAATGGTTCCGGTTGGTTTTGGCAAATCTTTAATTCTGAATTTAGCGTTATCGCTAACTTTTCCGCCATCGGGCAAAGTACCTGTAACGTTAATCGTTACTTCTCGTCCTTGAATTCTGGTCGCATCCATTACATAACGGCTACCACCAGCTTTAGATAAACCTTGTGCGCTGGCATTAACTTTGTTATCCGGAATACCGGCAAACGAAATAGTCATTGGGTTTTTAACACCACGGTACACGACGTTCATTTTATCGGCCGAAATGGTCGCGGCATTTGGCTTCGCTACGGTTGCAAAAGAAGAGTTTACAGGCACTTCAATTTCTTCGCCATCTTGGGCAAAAATCAATTTACCTTCAATTTTATGCTCTCCTACGCCGCCTGTGCCTATTTTTAACTTTACCTTTCCGTCTTCGATGGAGTATTGGTCTTCGGTTAGCTTTCTGCCATCTAAGGTTAATTCTACCCGACTTGGTTTAGTAGAAGCATCTTTACGCCCCAATACGATTTGGCCATCAAACTGCTCGCCGTTAAAGTAGGCTGATTTTGAAGTTTCCATTAATGTGGTATAGTTGGTCATAGACACCTCACTTGAAAGTGTGCCCTGCAACATATTCGACAGCACCTCTGATTCTGTAGTTTTGATGTCGGCCTGCAATTGGGTCATTTTAGTTAATGAGGCCACTAGCGGAAACCCTTTATAGTGATAATCCAACCAATCTTTAGGTTTAACCTCTCCTGCAACTTTTATTGGTTCGGTATTGAACTTATCGTTAACCCCATCGATGATATGCTCCATTCCTTTTTTTCCTTTTAGGATGGAAACCACACCTTCTCTAAAAGCATTAACGTGGTTTAAAAACTCTTGTCCTTCGGGCTTGATTTTATCGCCCTTAAAGAAATTATTGTCTAAATAATCGCCTTTGTCCATAACCTCATAGTCAGTAGGGTTATCGACTGTTGCTGTCATCTTTCCTTTTAATTCCGATAAATAACCATCAAAATCTGCAGCTAATTTGTGCAACTTCTCTGCATCAGCTTTTAAGGGTTCATATTTTTCTGGCTGTTCTTCAGCCTTTAGATTTAAACTTGCCACAAAACTGTTATTTCGTTTTTCTGCAGCTTCGTTAGACTCCACAAGTCTTTCGTTCATTAACCCGAATGCTGAAAGGACTTCTTTCGACATATTCAAGGCCAACATAGCGATGAATATGAGGTACATCAAGTTAATCATTTTTTGTCTAGGTGATAAATTTCCTCCTGCCATAGTAATTAGGTTTTTGGTTAATAAATTTAGGCTTAACCCCTAATTAGTTTTTGTTCATTGCAGAAAGCATTCCACCGTAAACACCGTTTAACGAAGATAGGTTTGATGCTAAGGATTGCATTTGCTCTTTTAATTTGGCGGCATTTTCAACAGATTCTTCATTGATGGCAGCTTGCTTGTTGATGCTTTCCAACTGCACTTTATATAGGCTGTTTAATGACTCCATTTGAGCGGCAGCCAACGATAATTCTTCACCGTACTTTTTAGTAGCTTCGATGGAATCAACAGTGGTTGACATGTTTTTGGCAGCGCCTTCAAAGTTTTTGATGCTATCGCCCAAACTTGCAATCAATTCACCATCAATTTTGGCTTCTTTCAATAGGTTATCTAATTTTTTAGACAATAAGCCTTGAGCATCTTCGTTGGCTTCTCTTTTGCTCGATTGCCCTCCAGCCAATTCTGGATATACTAAAGACCAATCTAAATCTTCATCAACAGGTTCGAATGCCGATAATGCGAATATAATTGCCTCGGTTACCAAACCAATGGTTAGCATGACGTTACCTGTTAGCGGACCTATCTCGAAGTGGATAATTTTGAACAGTGCACCAACAATTACAATTGCTGCACCCAACCCATAGGCCATATTCATGAATTTCTTGTTTGCTTTTGACTTTGCCATAATTTTCGGTTTTAAATGTTAAGTAGGTTGTACTTAAGTAGGTTAATTAATAGTTTATGATTTTGATTTAATTAAAATTTAGTTACCGTTGCTTGTTACTTTTGTCCCCATGTAATCTTGAACGGTCCTGAAACCTATATAACTTCTTGCTGAATCTGCGTATTCGTAATCTCTTGAGCTTACTTGTAAAAAGTATGCTACATCTTTCCAAGAGCCCCCTCTTACAATTTTACGCGTGTTTTCATTATCATTTACACTTGGGTTGATGGTTGAAGTGTATTGATATGATGACGGATCGTATGATGCATTTACCCATTCGGCCACATTACCCGCCATATTGTACAGGTTATAATCGTTCGGCTCGTACGATTTGGCCTCTACGGTATATAGCGCTTGATCGGCTGCATAATCACCACGAACTGGCTTAAAGTTGGCCATAAAACACCCTCTGTCACTTTTAGTGTAAGGTCCGCCCCAAGGATAAGTTGCAGCTTGCAAACCGCCTCTTGCGGCGTATTCCCACTCGGCTTCAGATGGTAAACGGAATGTATTTACCAAAGCGGTGCCTTTTTTGGATTTTTGATATGAATTTTTGTTAATGGTTCTCCACTCACAAAATGCTTTTGCTTGGCTCCAGGTTACTCCTACCACAGGGTAATCGCTGTAAGCATCGTGCCAAAAGTAATCATTGTGCATGGGTTCGTTATACGAATAGGCGAAATCACGAATCCAAACCGTGGTATCAGGATACACCTCTATTTCTTCTTTTATAATAACGTCTTTACGCTTAACCCCTCTATTTCTGGCGGCCTCCTGAATATCCATATAGTTGTACTGGAACTTGAACTTGGTAACGTCCCAAGTGCGCTGCCCGTTATAAGACTCTTCCAAGGGTAAGTACATAGTATCCATTACTTCGGTGTAGTATTCATCTGGATAATCGGCTGTATCAAAAACCAAATCGATGTCTTTGTTTATTTTTCGGCCTTCATAACCTGTAGGGCCTAAACCGGTATAGTTTTCGAACATGTACTTTTCGTAAACAGACATATTAGCGGTATCGGCATCTTTAAATGCATACTCGCCAATACCACCATCTTCTGGCAACATACCAACCTCATCGGCCAAAACAGCCAATCTGTATCTAATAATTGAATCTCTTACCCAGTTTACAAATTGGCGGTATTCGCTATTTGTAATTTCAGTAGCATCCATATAGAAGGCTCTTACGGTAACGGTTTTAGAAGGTGCATCTTGCACACCTGCCAAATCATCATCAGCCTTACCCATAATAAATGCGCCACCCGGAATAAGTTCCATGCCATATGGCTTTTCAGGATGCCATTTTTTTCCTTTAACACCCACTAATTCGCCCCTATCTTTAGAGCCACAACTAGTTAGTATAGCCAATACTGCGGTTAATAAAATAAACTTCTTCATATCCATAGAAAACTCGAGGTTAATTATTCATGCTTCAATTTTGAGAGCGTAAACATATTTATATATTTTTTAAAAAACAACTTTTTATCTAAAAAAAATACATTTCATCGTGAAAAAACGGCGTTTCACCGATTAATTTTACTGTTCACCTATACGCTTTTCGCTACACGCTATTTTTTCTAAAAGCTTTGTACCAGCGCTCTGGCACCTTATTATTGCATGCATCAAGATAATCTTGATGCATGCATGGTAATAACGTATGCTTCTTTAATTTATTATTGACTTCGGCCAAAAAGGGAATTTCAATCCACCATCTGCCCGTTTTATTGCTTTTGTAAAATACAAGCTCATGATCTTCGGTAAGTGTGGTAAATTTTTGGTAGCTCGAATTATCAGAGAAATCGTCGTCCTTCACCCTATAATTCACGCCTTCAACAAAATACCAAAGCATTTGCGCCACAAGCATGGCAGTCATTTCATCGTCCTTTGAAGGCTTATATTCATAAATCCCGAAAGAACTCACTTTATTGCTTATCCCCGCATACCGGGCAATGGCACAAATTTCCTTGCCATCCAGTCCATTGGGCGAAAAACGCTGCCTAAGACTCACTTCAGAACCTTTTACAGCATTCAAATCAACACTCACAATGTGGGCATCTCGCAAAGCGGGTTCAACCGAGGTAATATCTTTTGATACTTCCCCTAATCGGTACAGCTCGAAATACAAGCTGTCCATCAAATCGATTTCCTCCTGTGAATTGAAATAGGTTTGATAGCCAATATTGGCATAGTTGAATAAATTGTATGGTTTATCAAGAATGATTTTCCCAACAAAACTGTTATTTTTAATGGGTTTAGTGGAATCTCCCAAATTGAACTGGGCATCAACGTTTACCACATTCACCATGGGGATCAAAGCATCGTAGGCACGGTAATTGGCATAAGTAAGATCTTGGGAGCCACCAATGATTACTGGAATTATCTTTTTTTTCACCAGAATACCAATGGCTTCTTTTAGCGCGAAATAGGTGTCCTCTACACTTTCGCCTTTTTCAATATCGCCCAAATCGGCAACGGTTGTGTTCCAACTACCGGGAAAAAGACTGTAGAACGATTTTCTGATTTCATCTAGCTGAAACTCTTCCCCAATATAATCAACATCATTTCTGTTTTCAAGCACGCCCAAAATAGCAACATTAACGTCTTCTAAATCTGGGATACCGTTTTGCACTGAATGAATTTTAATTTTCCGTCCTAATGCTTGGGGAGATAGCAACTCGTTATGCGCAAGTACTAAATCTGAAACCGGGGAGAGAAAATTAAAATTCATAGGCTTTTTTATTTCTTTTTAGGTGAAGTTTTCTTTTTGGTCGTGGTTTTTCTTTTGGTTGCTTTCTTCTTTGGTGCATTGGCTTCTATGATGGCTTTGGCCTCATCAAGTGTCATGTCTTTTACCTCAACGGTTTTGGCCAACTCTACCTTTACTTTTCCTTTTATAACGTTGTGCCTGCCCCAACGCGCTTTCTCCACGCGTATGCCTTCATCTTCCCAATTGTGGATGACTTTATCGATTTCCTTTTGAATTTTTGTTTCAATCAATTCCACAATATCCTCATCAGAAAGATTGTCCCAATCGTACTTTTTGTTCACGTTAATGAACATGTTGTTCCACTTTATATATGGACCAAAGCGGCCTTTTCCCTTTTGCACCGGCAAATCTTTATACATATATATTGGCGCATCGGCCTTTTGTTTTTCCTTGATCAAAACAATGGCATCGTCCAGCTCAACACTTAAGGGATCGGTACCTTTTGGGAGGGAAACAAACGCATCGCCAAGCTTTACGTATGGCCCAAAACGCCCATTATTTACTTCAACAGGTTCGCCTTCGTACTGCCCGAGTTCCTTTGGAAGTTTGAACAAATCCATAGCTTCCTCGTAAGTAATGGTATTTAGTTGCTGATCGGGACTTAAACTGGCAAATTGTGGTTTTTCTTCATCATCCACGGTACCAATTTGTACCATAGGACCGAATCTTCCCAAACGAACGCTCACTTGTTTTCCCGTTTTGGGGTCGGTGCCCAAAATACGTTCGCCCGATTCCCTATCGGCGTTTTCTTTTACGTCTTCAACAACGGGATGAAAATCTTTGTAAAAGGATTTCATCATTTTTCGCCAATCTTCCTTGCCTTCAGCAATATCATCGAAATCTTCCTCTACTTTGGCAGTGAAATTATAATCTAAAATAGCATCGAAATGATTTACCAAAAAGTCGGTTACAATCATACCGATATCGGTTGGCACCAATTTTCCTTTGTCAGAACCTACTTTTTCGGTTAAAGTGATGTCCTTTATTTTACCGTTTTGAAGTTTGAGTTGCGAATATTGGCGTTCCTCACCATCCACAGATCCTTTTTCAATATAATTTCTATTTTGAATGGTGGAAATAGTTGGCGCATAGGTTGACGGACGACCAATACCCAATTCTTCCAATTTTTTCACTAAAGACGCCTCGGTGTATCGTGCTGGCGGACGTGTGTAACGCTCGGTGGCCGTAATGAAACTGTTCAACAAGGTTTCATTCACCTTCATGGCTGGCAACATACCGTCTTGCTCTACATCTTCATCGTCGGTACCTTCTAAATAGACTTTTAAAAATCCGTCGAAAGTGATGACCTCACCATTAGCTGTAAATGTTTCGCTATGGGTTGAAGCACTAATTTTCACATTGGTGCGCTCCAATTCGGCCTCGCTCATTTGCGATGCGATGGCACGCTTCCAAATCAAATCGTACAAACGCGCTTGATCTCTATCAATATCCACCGAATGCGTTGCAAAACTAGTTGGACGAATGGCCTCGTGAGCCTCCTGTGCACCTTTTGCTTTTCCGGTGTAATTTCGGGGCTTGCTGTATTTATTACCAAAGGCATTTTTTATTTCTGCCTCGGCGCCTTTTCGGGCCTCATCCGATAGGTTAACGCTATCGGTTCTCATATAAGTAATCAAACCCGCTTCGTACAGGCGTTGCGCCAAAGTCATGGTTTTACTTACCGAAAAGTATAATTTACGCGACGCTTCCTGCTGTAATGTTGACGTGGTAAATGGCGCTGCAGGCGATTTTTTAGCCGGTTTTTTGGTTAAATCGGCAACCTTAAAATCGGCTGTGGCATTTTGCTCCAAAAACTTTTGTGCCTCTTCTTTGGTTGAAAAGTTCTTTGGAAGCTTGGCTTTAAAGGTCTGTCCGTCTTCATTTGAAAACTCCGCATCAATACGATAGGATGCTTCGGGCGTAAACGCTTCTATTTCACGTTCCTTTTCAACAATTAAACGCACGGAAACCGACTGCACACGACCTGCTGACAATCCGCCTTTTACCTTTCGCCACAATACGGGCGAGAGTTCGTACCCCACAATACGATCCAACACACGGCGTGCCTGTTGGGCATCTACCAAATCATAATCGATTCCTCTCGGGTTTTCAATCGCTTTTTGAATGGCCGATTTAGTAATTTCATGAAAAACAATACGTTTGGTTTTGCTTTTATCCAGTTTTAAAGTTTCCGCCAAGTGCCATGCAATAGCCTCTCCCTCGCGGTCTTCATCACTGGCCAACCATACGGTCTCGGCTTTTTTTGCTAAATCTTTCAGTTTTTTTACAACTGCTTTTTTGTCTTTTGAAACTTCGTATTTGGGTTCGAAATCACCATCAACATCCACACCCAATTCTTTGGAAGGCAGATCGGCAATATGCCCAAAACTGGACTCGACCTTAAAATCTTTTCCCAGGAATTTTTCAATGGTTTTTGCCTTTGCAGGTGACTCTACTATCACTAAATTCTTCGCCATACTTCACTTTTTGAAGCTACAAATGTATATCAAAAAAAGTTTATCTGTAGCATTTTATGGATTAACCCTCCATTAAGCACATAAAAAAACCTGCTTTTAGCATCATAAAAACAGGTCTTTTTCAGTTAATTAAAAATTTATTCTATTGGGGCGCCTATTTCATCAATAGGGTTTTGTTCTTTAAAGCCTATGGTATCTTTATATATAAAGTAAGCCGGCAAATAAGCAAATGATGCCGTTACAACCACACCTACAAAACACATGATCATTCCCACTATTTGGGCTAAAAACCCAGCCACAACCATTAAACCAAATGTGATCAACCATTTTTTGTTGCCTAATTTGAAACCTACTTTTACAATATCGGACGCTTCCATTTCGGGATTAAAGGCATAAATGACATTAATCAAGGTAATGGGCACCATAACATAAATAATAGGCAACACGCATAACAACGCGGCTAAAAGTGATATCCCGAAAGTTATGGCTGCCAATTTAATGGTTTTCCCTAAATATGGTTTTTTGAAAAAATAAAAATAATCGTCCGAAGTGGCTTCATTAAAATCCTTGAACTTGCAAATCCTGTAAAACGCCGATTTTAGAGCAAATGCAATGACCATGGCGAAAAACATAAATACTACCATTAATATGTAAAACGGAATAAGCATGGCAACATCTGGTTGACCACCTTGCTGCATCGCCTCGGGATCAAAAACCCCCATGGTAATTAACGGTAAATACATGATGATGTAAAAAGGCATCATCAATACCATAGTTAACAACAGCATAACCAAGCCCTGCAACCACACTTTTTTAAAAAGCTCGATGCTTTTATTAAAAATATCGCCGAATTCCAAGTCTTTGGCATTTTCTACTTTTTCAAGTAAAACGTTTAGTGTACTCATATTTTTGTTTGTTTAATATTAAAAATTAATGTCGTTTTCGCGCCCTATCAAATCGATTTCGCTGGTATCGTCAAACCCGACAACTTCTTTGTAAATAAAAAATGTGGGCAGATACACTATTGAAATGGTAAACAGGATACCTATACCACAACCTAAAATCCCAAGAAACCCTAATAAACCCGCTACAAACAACGTTCCGAAGGTAATCAGCCATTTTTTATTGCCCAATGCGAAACTGGCTTTTACTATTTCCATTTCGCTCAACTGGGGGTTATTGGCAAATATTATGGAAAAATACGACAGTGGCACATAAACATAAATGAATGGAATAAAAAACAGAAGCTGGGCCACGGTAGCAATAGCGGTATGGATAATGCCCAACATCAATAATTTTGAGAAATAATCTTTTTTAAAGAACTGGAAGTAATCTTCAACCACATGCTGTTTTCCGGCATCGAACTGAATGCAAATTTTATAAAACGCCGACACCAAAGCCAAGCTTATTGTTGTGGTTAAAATGGTTTGCGGTATGTTTTGGATGATGCTTGACGAGTAAAACTCAATATAAGTTTCCAAATCAAAACCATCAGCAAACGGATTGCCTTTTGGCGCCAAACCAATTAACGAAAATACTACCCCTACAAGCATGGTTATCCCTACCATAATCAATACCACCAAAAAACCCTTTAGCCAAACTTTTTTAAAAAGCTCGATAAGGTTTTCAAAAATATGGCTGAATTCTAAAGGTTTGGCGTTTTCAATTTTATGCAGTAAACGGTTGTATGCATCCATGCATTGGAATTTTGGCTGGTTAATTTTGCATAAATGTAATTGTTTTTTAAAAATATTGGCCATACGCACATAAAAAAATCCTGCTGTGGCGCAGGATTTTC
>CAZZDI010000007.1:25382-31091 GCA_964653155.1 uncultured Flavobacteriaceae bacterium
TTAAAAATATTGGCCATACGCACATAAAAAAATCCTGCTGTGGCGCAGGATTTTCATCAAAAGTTACTCAACTCAACCGTGTGTTATTTGAACTCTCGTAAAGGCGCGAAGTTTATTTTACAGTTTTTTTTGTGGCTTATTTTTTTGTGGCTTCGCGTCTTTGCAAGCCATTTTTACATCAAAAAAGAGAATTAGATTTTACAACTCAAATTCGCTCACCAGCTCAACTCCGTTTTCAACATAGTTATATTGGTAAAGCACGTTGCCGCCAATCATCAATAATTTATCTTCGAGTGGAATAACATCTTTTGCTTGAATATCTTGAAACTGCTTAACAAAATTTACTTCCAACGGATTGGTTTTATCAAACAGCTTTAAGCCCGCCGTACCATCGCAAACAAAAAGCATGTTGTCTTTTATTCCCAAGCCGTATGGGTTTTCCAATTTGTACCTTCCGGCCAATTTCGGAATTGATTTATCACTTACATCAATCACTTCCAAAACGCTTTCCAATTGTCCGCAAGCATTACCGCCACGCAAGGTCAAATACGCATAATTGCCATCAACCACTACGGGGTCGCAGCCTTCCCAATGGGTGAACTCCGAAACGTATTCGGGCAACGCCGGGTTATTTAAATTGTAAATATACATGCCATTGGTACTGCCCAAATACAAATAGCCTTCGGCCTGAAACATGGTTTCGATGTTCCAACCGGCATGTTGGGTATTGGCCAGTACGGGCTCTTCCAAATTTTGAATGTTGAAAATGGCCATTTCGTAATTCCCCACGGCGTACAAATAATGGTCCACAACCTGAAAACGCGCTAATGAACCCCCGGTGCCCGTGGCCGATTCGCTGGCGTTAAAAACGGCACCACTATCTAAAGTCACATCGATTAAAACATCGCCGTCCTGTTTTTTACGCCTTTCGGTAGTGAGGGTCCACCCCACTATAATATCATTTTCATAATCATAATTGGCATAATCAACTGCTTGGGCTTCCAACGGCACATTGTAATCATACACATTGAAAACATCCTTTAAACGCCCAACTACACTGATGTTATTAATATCCGAAATATCGAAAACCACTAAATCGGTAGCGCTATCGGCATATAAAAAATCGTCTTTTACCGAAATATCTTCATTGCCCGGAATCTTGATAAACTTGATGGATTTTGGAACGGCAGGGTTGGAATTATCAATAACATGCACCCCTTTACTTTCATCACTTACAAAAATATAATCTTTATAAGCGTAAATTTTCCCAACGGTTTCAATGTCCTTTGGGGCATCAACCTCTACCGAGCTCCTAAATGCCGTTTTGCTCATTAATTGCGGTGTGGCCACTTGTACAAATTCGTAGTCTTCATCGTTGGTATCACACGAAAAAGCCAACACAACAATCAGGGACAAAAAAAGGTATTTTAATTTCATAGCCATGTATTTTATTTTTAAATTCTTATCAGTTGAAAATGTTTCTCGATACAATTTTCTTCCAGAAAACCACACGAAATGACAACATAACCCCAAAGACCATATCAGTTAATATTTATAGTTTAACGACGTTTCCAGCCCTTCAATATGCAAAATAATTTCGTTGCTGCCATTTACCCTTACAGGTTTTAAATCGAACGAAATGGTTCGCGTAAAATACGCCAAACAAAGCTCTTCATTTGTAAGCTGCAATTTTAAATACCGTTGCTCGGGCGAAGACTCGGCCACTGCTTCCGAATCCACCAAATTAAAATGCCATGTGTTTCCGTCGCAGCCCGAAGCGCCAATTTCAAGGTTTAGGCAATCTCCAGTAATTTCAGCATTAATAATTGTAAAGTGGTCTGTTTCCAGGTTTTTATACGTATCGCTATCCACAACAGTATTTTGGTCGCAGTCGCCCATATAGCCACTGGAACCATCGTCACTTTCGCAAGTCATATTTACAAAACACAACACCACCACAAAAACTAACAACATGGTTTTGAGACTCTTTTTCATCAAACTATTTTTATTTTAGATACAAAAATGGCATTTTGGTTGCGTACAAAAATTAACAAATTTTAATACATTTTAAAAGAAAATTAAACTGCCACTTTGTCACAAACATAAATAATATTGTACCTTTGCATACTCATTGTGTATGACGAGTTTCAGTATTGACTATGGAAAAAATTATTGACGAAAACAAACAAGGCGAATCTTTGGTTTTAGAACAAAAAGAAAGCAACAAGCGCAAACTGTTTATTGAAAGCTACGGCTGCGCCATGAATTTTAGCGACAGCGAAATTGTAGCCTCTATTTTGGCGGCCGAAGGTTTTAACACCACCCAAAAACTGGAAGAAGCCGATTTGGTTTTGGTAAACACCTGCTCGATCCGCGACAAGGCCGAGCAAACCATACGCAAGCGTTTGGAAAAATACAATGCCGTAAAACGCGACCACAACCCTAAAATGAAGGTAGGTGTTTTAGGTTGCATGGCAGAACGCCTAAAAGCTAAATTTCTTGAAGAAGAAAAGATTGTTGATTTGGTGGTAGGCCCAGATGCTTATAAAGATTTACCCAACCTGTTGAGCGAGGTGGACGAAGGCCGCGATGCCATTAACGTCATCCTTTCAAAAGAAGAAACCTATGGCGACATTGCCCCCGTTCGGTTAAACTCCAACGGCGTAACGGCTTTTGTGTCCATTACCCGTGGCTGCGACAATATGTGTACCTTTTGCGTGGTGCCATTTACCCGCGGACGTGAGCGTAGCCGTGACCCACAAAGTATTATTGAAGAAGTTAACGACCTTTGGAACAAAGGCTACAAAGAAGTCACACTGCTTGGACAAAATGTTGACAGCTACCTTTGGTATGGCGGCGGACTTAAAAAAGATTTTGAAAAAGCCAGCGACTTGCAAAAAGCCACAGCTGTAAGTTTCGCCAACCTTTTGGAAATGTGCGCCAAAGCACAGCCCAAAATGCGTTTTCGTTTTTCTACTTCCAATCCGCAAGATTTCACGATTGACGTGATTGAAACCATGGCAAAATACCGCAACATTTGTAATTACATCCATTTACCCGTTCAAAGTGGTAGCGACCGCATTTTAAAGGAAATGAACCGCTTGCACACCCGCCAGGAATACATTGAAATTATTGACAACATTCGTAAGCTTATCCCCAATTGCGGTATCAGTCAAGATATGATTGTAGGCTTCCCAACCGAAACCGAAAAAGATTTTGAAGACACGGTATCGTTGATGGAATATGTAAAATACCACTTCGGTTACATGTTTGCCTATTCGGAACGCCCAGGCACTTTGGCCGAAAGAAAAATGGAAGACGATGTACCCGAAACCGACAAAAAACGCCGATTGGCAAAAATCGTTGAGCTTCAACAAAAACACAGCGGTATGCGCACCAAAGAACACCTAAATACCGTGGTGGAAGTATTGATTGAAAAAGAATCGAAAAAGTCGAGCGACCATTGGTCGGGCCGCACCTCAGAAAATATTGTTTGTGTGTTCCCAAAAGAACACTACAAAGTAGGCGATTTTGTTAACGTAAAAACTGTTGATTGTACTACCGCCACCTTAATTGGTGAGGCTGTTGGGTACTCAGAAAACAACTAATAATAATTTTAAAATAGATTCCCGCTTTAGCGGAAAGGGCCTATGGAATCAGTTCAAGCAATAAAACAACGTTTTGGAATTATTGGCAACACGCCCGGACTTAACCGTGCCATTGAAAAAGCCATTCAGGTAGCACCCACCGATATTTCGGTTTTGGTTACTGGAGAAAGTGGTGTTGGCAAAGAAAGCATCCCTAAAATTATTCACCAATTATCGCACCGAAAGCACAACAAATATATCGCTGTAAACTGCGGCGCCATTCCTGAAGGCACCATTGACAGTGAATTGTTCGGGCACGAAAAAGGGGCGTTTACCGGAGCCACCCAAACCCGCGAAGGTTATTTTGAAGTGGCCGATGGCGGCACCATTTTTTTAGATGAAGTAGGCGAACTTCCACTCACTACACAGGTACGTTTGTTGCGTGTTTTGGAAAATGGCGAATTCTTAAAAGTGGGCTCCAGTAAAGTACAAAAAACCAATGTACGCATTGTGGCGGCCACCAACGTAAACATGTTCGAGGCCATTCAAAAGGAAAAATTCCGTGAAGATTTATTTTACCGATTAAGTACGGTCGATATTCATTTGCCACCGCTACGGGAAAGACAGGAAGACATTCATTTACTGTTCAGAAAATTTGCCAGCGATTTTGCATTAAAATATAAAATGCCAACGGTAAAGCTGACCGATAACGCCGTGCAAATGCTCACAAAGTACCGCTGGGGCGGAAACATACGCCAGCTTAGGAATATTGCCGAACAGCTGTCGGTTTTGGAGCAAGACCGCACCATTACCGCCGAAACCTTACGTTCGTATTTACCCACTTCGGGAAGCAATTTGCCGGCCGTAATCAAAACCTCTAAGTCTGAAAGCGATTTTAGTAGCGAACGCGAAATCCTTTACAAAGTACTTTTCGACATGAAGAGCGACCTCAACGACCTAAAAAAGCTCACCATGGAACTCATGAAATCGGGTAACACCAAAGACGTTGAAAAGGAAAACGAAGGACTCATCCAGAAAATATACGGCAACAACGATGAAGACGATATCGAGTTTGAGGACACCGCCGAAGCCGCCGAACTCCTATCTATCCCCGAGCACATTGAAGCCAATGATGAGATAAGCAGCCCGCAGGACAAATACCATTTTGCCGAAGAAATTGAAGAAGAGGAAACCCTTTCGTTACAGGACAAAGAACTGGAACTCATTAAAAAATCACTGGAACGCCACAACGGAAAACGCAAATTGGCCGCCGCCGAATTGGGCATCAGCGAACGCACGCTTTACAGGAAGATTAAGCAATACGATTTGTAAATTTACGTTTAACAAAAATCAATCTAACTGATTTCCAACACTTAAAAAAGCCTCACATACAGAAGCCAACTAATTCGAAAACAGGATTAAATGAAAGTTCTAAAATCCATAACAATACTAGTTTTAGCATCAACACTTATAGGCTGCCACTTCGGCGAACCTAAAAAAACGCATAAAAGCGAAGATAAGGTCAATTCAGAAACACCTTCAGATACACTTACAAAACACCTAAAACCATTTAAGCAGGAATTACCCACCATCGGTTTGTTGATGTACAACGGGGTTTTACAAAGCGAAGTGATAGCCACTTCCGATGTTTTTGCGAAACCTAGCGAAGACGGAAAACAACTTTTTAACGTTATAACCATAGCAGAAACCGAAAACCCGATCACCACCGAAGAAGGCATCAGGATTTTGCCCGATTACACTTTTGAAAATTGCCCTAAACTCACCGCTTTGTTCGTACCCAGTGCTTACGATATGTACGCTCAGGTACACAACAAAAACATTGTGGACTTTATAAAAGAGAAAAACAATGAAGCCGAATATGTAGTTAGCAATTGTGCCGGGGCGCAACTAATTGGAAAATCGGGTATTGCCGACGGCCATAAAATTGTAACGTGGATTGGCGGCGGCGCGCAATTGCAAAAGGATTTTCCGAATTTAAAAGTCCAAAACGACAGTTTAGTTACCTTTGTTGAAGATGGAAAATTCAGTTCGTCAAACGGAAATTTAGCCAGTTATATTTCAGCACTACATTTGTTGGAAAAAATGACAAGCCCCGAACATA
>CAZZDI010000007.1:31191-33509 GCA_964653155.1 uncultured Flavobacteriaceae bacterium
CTTATTTTCGCTTTAAGCCTATCGTTTTTCGGCTGTGGCATCTATTCCTTCACCGGCGCTTCCATTCCGGCAGGCACCGAAACCTATCAAGTAAACCGTTTTGAAAACACGGCTCTTTTAGTGGAGCCCGGTTTGGAACGCGATTTTAAACTGGCTTTGGAAGATTTAATACAAAACCAAACCAATTTAACCTTGGTGCCCTCCAACGGCGATTTGGTGTACGAAGGCGAAATTACCGATTACCGCATTTCGCCCACCACGGCCACATCACAAAACACCGCGGCGCAAAACCGATTGACAATTAGTGTAAAACTAAGATTTTACAACACCAAAAAAGAAGAGGACGATTTAGAACAAAATTTTACCTTTTTTTATGATTACGGCGGAAGCGAACAACTTATAGGCGCACAAAAAACAACCGCTCACGAAACTATTTTTGAACGTATCACTCAAGATATTTTTAATGCCACTTTGGCTAAGTGGTAAGCTTTTATGTCCGAAAAAAACAACATTGTCGCTTCGAGCCTTTCGGCTTGAGCCCGTATCGAGCTTGGTCAAGATGCTCAAGACAAACTAAAGTCGAGAAGCCTTAATTAAATAAAAAATGAATACATTTGGCAAAGCCGATGAACCTCACAGATTTTACACATTTACTGCAGCACCCGCAAACCATTACGCACCAGCAAACTGATGACGTAAAATCTGTTATTGACGAATTTCCGTATTTTCAGTCGGCACGCGCCATTTATCTCAAAGGCCTTAAAAACCAAGGCAGCATCGGTTACAACCAAGAATTGAAAACCACCGCTGCCCACACTACCGACAGGAGCATTCTGTTCGATTTTATTACTTCGGAAACCTTCATTCAGAACAAAATTTCAAAGTTCATCAAACAAAACACCTCCAGTTTAAAAGGTTTTGATGTGGAAGTGGAAGCGGTTTCCGTTGAAAAAAGTTTGGAAACCGACGATGCCCTCAACCAACACATCAAGGATACCGAAGGCACTTTGGACCCCAAACTCTTCGAACCCAAAGAACCGCGTCCTGAAAAAATATCGGCTTTCGTTTTAGATGAATCGGAAACTATTGAAGAAGCCACACCCAATACCAAAACCCAGGAAGCTTCGGCCGAAGAGGTTTTGAATCTGGGGCAGCCGCTTCAGTTCGATAAGCGCGAAAAACACTCTTTTAACGAGTGGCTAAAACTCACCCGTTACAAGCCCATAAACCGTGATGGGGATAGCGTTGAAGCCGATAACGATTCCGACGAAAAAACCATTCCTACGGAAAAAGCAAAAAAATTCAAACTGATTGATAAGTTCATTTCAGAGAACCCAAAAATAAGTCCCACAAAACCCCTTTCAAAAAAAGGCAATCTGGCAAAGGCACAGATGATACAGCCTGAAGCCTTAATGACCGAGACTTTGGCCCGAATTTACGTGGAGCAGAAAAACTACAAAAAGGCCATTCAGTCATATAAAATTTTAAGTTTGAAATATCCAGAAAAAAGTGGTTTCTTTGCAAACCAAATTAAAGCAGTAGAACAATTACAAGAACAAAACAATAAAGAATAATGAGTACGTTTACAATATTTTTGGTCCTTATAGTGGTTGTGGCCTTCTTACTAGTGGTAGTAGTCATGGTACAAAACCCTAAAGGCGGCGGGTTGTCATCTTCATTTGGTGGCGGCGGCACACAACAATTGGGCGGTGTTAAAAAAACAACCGATTTTTTAGACAAAAGCACTTGGACTTTAGCAACATTACTTTTGGTATTGATTTTATTATCGAACGTTGCCATTAACAGAAGCTCTGAAGCGGTAGATTCAAAAGCATTAGACCCTGATGCCACTACAACACAACCGTTACCAGACGCACTGCCAAATGCACAAGATGCTGCACCTGCCACTTCAACCGAAGAAGCCACAGATGCACCTGCGGAAAACGAATAAATTTGTTTTTTATACACATAAAGAAATGCCAGCTTTTCCAGCTGGCATTTTTTGTTTCTGAAAGTTTGTCAGTCTATCTGCATTGGCACATTTTTAGCTTAAAGGCTAAGCGTTAAACATTAATTTTTAAAACTTAAAATATACAACAAATGGCATTGAACATTAAACCATTGGCAGACCGCGTTCTTATTGAACCTGCCGCCGCTGAAACTAAAACAGCTTCAGGAATTATTATTCCAGACAACGCTAAGGAAAAACCACAACGAGGTACCGTTGTAGCTGCCGGCCCAGGCACCAAAGACGAGCCTATTACCGTAAAGGTTGGCGATACTGTTTTGTATGGTAAATATGCTGGAACCGAATTAAA